>CAYOHG010000342.1:0-4334 GCA_964403685.1 uncultured Planctomycetales bacterium | reverse complement strand
GTCCGACGTAGCGCGCGCCGCGAGACCGCGCACCACGCGCAGGACGATCTCGCTCGACGCCGGCGCGCCGCCATCGATCCCGCCCACGAGCAGCAGCGCGGGGCGCTGCTCCGGCGGAATGGGGCCGGGCAGGGCGAGCTGAATCGCCCAGATATCGCGCCCGCCGGCCGATTGCGCCAATGACTGAAGCGTCGCGGCCCCGCTGGCGCCGGTGACGAACTCGCGGACGGCGTCGCTGAATGCGGTGAAACCGGGCAGCTCGGACGGGGCGGCGGCCGGCGGCGGGTTCTGTGCGGCTCGAACGCTGGGTGCGGCAGCCAAGCCGAGGACCGCGGCGATGGCTGTGAGCCGCACCAACCATCTAGCGCGGGCGCCGATCATGAACGTCCTTCCATTGCGGAAACCCGTGGGTCGCGGCGCTTCGCCGTGCGCCGCCGAAGCGAGAAGACTACGCGGAGGGGCTTGTGCTGTCAGCATCAGAGCTGGCCGGCGACGGATGTGTCCCGCCCGCCAGCTCCGTACCCCCCGCCGCCAGGCGTCTCGATGGTCAGAATGTCGCCCGCCGTCACGGCGACATGGGCGCTGCCTGGAAGACACTCGACCGAGCCGTCGCCGCGGCGCAGCCGCTGCACCCCCGGCAGGCCCGGTTCGCCGCCCTGCAACCCGAAGGGCGCCCGGGTGCGCCGCTGAGTCAGCAGCGAAAGCTGAAGCGGCGCGAGAAACTCGAATTCGCGGATCAGCCCGTCGCCGCCGCGCTGCCGGCCCGCGCCGCCCGACCCGCGCCGGATCGCGAACCGCCGCAGCCGCACCGGGTAGCGCGACTCCAGCACTTCCGGGTCGGTCAGCCGCGTGTTGGTCATGTGCACGTGCACGCCCGACGCGCCGTCGAAGCCCGGCCCGGCCCCGGCCCCGCCGCCGATCGTCTCGTAATAGCCGAAGCGCTCGTCACCGAAAGTCAGGTTGTTCATCGTGCCCTGGCTCGCCGCGACCAGCCCCAGCGCTGCCAGCACCACATCGACAACCCGCTGCGACGTCTCGACATTGCCGCCCACAACCGCTGGACAGTCCGCCGCATCGTCGCTGCGCGGCGGATTCAGAACGCCGGGTGGAATGATGATGTGCAGCGGGCGCAGCACGCCTTCATTCAACGGAACATCGTCGGCGAGCAGGCAGCGAAAACAGTAGAGAACGGCGCTGCGAACGATCGCGCAGGTTGCGTTGAGATTGCCGGCGTGGACGGGACCGCTGCCGCTGAAATCAACCCGCAGGTCGTCACCATCCGGAGTAATGCTCACGCGGATCGGCGTGCCGTCGTCGAGCCTGTCCGCGAACGCGTGCGTCGCGCGCGGCAGTCGTCGCAGCGCGGTGCGCATCTTGCGCTCGGCCGCGTCCTGAATGTGCCGCATGTACTCCAGCACGCTCGGCGCGCCGTGTTGCTGCATCAGCTCACCCAGCAGCCGAACGCCGCAGGCATTGGCGGCGATCTGGGCCTGCAAGTCAGCCACGTTCTGCCGCGGGTCGCGCGACGGGTGCGGGCCGCCGGCAAAGACAGTATGCAAGGCGCGCTCGTCAAGCTGTCCGGCGGTATCGCCGGTGCTCGATTCATTCGCCCCCAGCCGCAGCCGAAGCAGCGGGATACGCACGCCCTCATCGGCCAGCGTGCGGCTGTGCGGCGGCATGGAGCCTGGGCAGATTCCGCCGATCTCGGCGTGATGTGCACGGTTGGCGGCGAAAAACAGCACCTGTGTGCCGGTTGGATCGAACACGGGCGTGACAACCGTCACATCGGGCAGGTGGCTGCCGCCGCGATAGGGGTCATTGGTGACGAAGACGTCGCCGGGACAGGCTTCGATTCGCCGGCTCCCACACGCGGCGCCGCGAGCGTCGGGCGAACTCGGAACCGCAAGCTGCTCAACCAACTCATGGACGCACGGCGCCAGCGCACCCAGGTGCACGGGGACGTGCGGCGCGTGCGCGACCAGCCCGGCGTCGGCGTCAATGATCGCGCAGGAGAAATCCAACCGTTCCTTGACGTTGGTCGACAGCGCGGTGCGCTGAAGCGTCGCGCCCATCTGCTCAGCGACGGATTGAAAGGCGTGGTGAAACACCTCCAGCGCGAGCGGGTCCGGATCGCCTGGTGCGGTCGCGACAGATGCACCCGGCGAGGCCGACGGTCGAACGATCTCAGCCGTGCCGGCGCGCGACGGAAGCGCGGATGTCGAGCCGTCGGCCGTATTTGCCGTGAGCAATACATCCCCGCTGGCGAGCGCCGCCGCGCTCCAGCCTGGCTCGATCACGATGGTGGCGCCCGGCTCAACCACAATAGCCGGCCCCGCGATCGCACCCGCCGCGCGCAGTTGCGCCGGCGACAGCACCTGCGCACGCATTTGCCGGCCGCCGAACCACGCCCGTCTCCGAGTGGCCTTGTCTGCCGCATTGCCCGCCGTGGACGTGCAACCGGTCGATTCCATCACAGGACCGCCGGGCGCGCCGCGCCGGAGTTCGACTCGCGCCGCCAGCACTTCGATCTCGCGCTCCGCGAAGTCGAATCCATAGAGTTGGCGATGCGATTGCGCGAATGCGCGCCGCCAGTCGCGATCCGGCGGCAGCGCGATGGTCAAGGCGGTGTCCTGGCCACGATAGCGCAGGTCGAGCATCCGCAGGCTGCGCTGCCGGGCGACGCAGTCCGCGTCGTCGGGGCCGAACTGTGCGGCGGACTCCCGCTCCAGTTCCAGGAAAAGGCGCTCGATCTCGTCCGAGCGGCTCGCCGTAAGCTCCGCGCCGACGTGCCGCTGCGCGTAGCGCGCCCGCTCGGCCATCCCCAGGCCGTAGGCGCTCAGCAGCCCGGCCAGCGCGGGAACCAGAATCTGCCGAATTCCCAGTTCGGCGGCGACCGCACAGGCGTGCTGGCCGCCGGCCCCGCCGAACGCCACCAGCGCGTATTCGCGCGGATCGTATCCGCGCCGCGTGGAGACCTTGCGGATCGCGCTGGCCATATGCTGGTTGGCCAGGTCGATCAGGCCGGCGGCCAGCTCGTGGCGCGTGTAGCGACGGCCGCTGGCGCCGGCGATGCGCTCGCGTAGTTCGTCGAGCCGCCGCTGCACCGCGCGCGCGTCCAGTGGAAACGGCGCGGCTTCGGGCGGAAACCGGCCGAGAAACAGGTTCAGATCGGTGACGCACAGCGGTCCGCCCCGGCCGTAGCAGGCCGGGCCGGGGTCGGCCCCGGCACTGTGCGGGCCGACGATCGGCTTGATGCCGTCAAAACCGCAGACCGAACCGCCGCCGGCCGCGACCGTCTCGATCGCCAGCACGGGTGCGACCAGCCGCCGGATCGCGCCGCTGGTGCGATCCTCAATCTCCATTTCGTAGCGGCGCTCAAAGGACCCGTCGTAGCGACAGACGTCGGTACTCGTCCCGCCCATGTCGAAACCGATGACGCGCGGCAGCCCGGCTGCGGCCGCCGCGGCGGCGACGCCCACGACTCCACCGGCCGGTCCGGAGAGCACGCTGTCGGCGGCGCGGAATGGGCCTGCTTCAACCAGCGAGCCCGCGCTGGTCATCAGCAACAGCTCGCCGGCGGGCATGCCCGCTTGGATCCTGCGAACGTACTCCTGAACCACGGGTGCCAGGTAGGCATCCACCACCGCGGTCTCGGCCCGCGGTACAATGCGCTGCGAGCGCGACAGTTCTGACGACGCGGAAACATGCTCGAAGCCCAGCTCCCGGGCCAGCTCGGCCAATTGCCGCTCGTGAGCCGGGTTGCGGTAGCTGTGCAGCAGGGCGATCGCCAGCGACTCGGCTCCCGCGTCCCGCGCCGCGGCCAGCGCTGCCCGGGCCTGAACGACGTCCAGCGGGCGCAGCACGGAACCGTCCGCCGCGAGCCGCTCGTCAATCTCGATCGACCATTCGGTCAGCGGCGGCGCCTTACGGATGTGCAGATCGAAGAGCCGCGGGCGGTTCTGATAGCCGATAGCCAGCAGATCGGCGAAGCCGCGCTTCAGCGCCAGCGCTGTCCGCGCGCCACGCAGCTCAAGCAGTGCATTCGTGCCGCGGGTTGTGCCCAGCCGCACGCGCAGCGGACCGATGGGTTCGTGCGGTGCGCGGCCCAGCAGCCAGCGGATGCCGATCAGCGGCGCTTCCAGGCCGCAGGACAGCTCGTAACGCTGACCCGGCCGGGCCGCTTCAGCCAGCGGCGCGTCGAGCACAAGCCTCCCCGCCTCGGCTTCGAAACGCAGCACGCGCGCCAGCGGCGCGCCGTCGTCGCCCGAAGATGGAAGCCGCAGTATCCAGCCGGCAAAGAATCCCGGTGGATCCTGGCGGCGAGACTCGCCGCG
>CAYOHG010000341.1:0-4338 GCA_964403685.1 uncultured Planctomycetales bacterium | reverse complement strand
CCGACAACGGCACCGAAATCACGCTCTTTGCCGGCCCGGCTGGCAAGGCGCAGAGCGGCGAAAGGAACACCGCCGGCGTGGCGCCGGGCGCATACTCACTGTTCGCGGAAGTCACCGACGGCAATCGCTTCCTGCGAATCGGTCCGGCACCCGGTGTCGTGCGGATCGACGCGCTTCCTTCGCTTCAGATTCTGGAACCGCTCGATGGTCAGCCGGCGGCGCTCGGAAGCCCGCTCCGAATCACCTACATCGCGCTGGATCCCGACGACCAGGCCGAAGTGCAGCTCTTCCTCGATAACGACCAGACCTTCTCGGGCGACGAGTTCGTCCTCATTGAGACCACTTCGACTTCGGTTCCGCAGGAGATCAGCACGGAAGTGGACCTGTCCGCATTCGCGGAAGGCTCGTATTTCGTGGGCGGCGTTCTGGACGACGGCATCGCCCCGCCCGTCGTGACGTACGCCGCCGAAATCTGCCTGACCGCCCGCACGCTCGGTGTCCGCCGACTTTCGACCAGCCTGCCAGGCGAGGTCACGATCGTGCGCGACGCCGATGACCCGGCCCGCAGCGCTACCCTGCGCACCCTGGAAATGGGGTCAACGCTCTCGATTCGCGCGGATTTCACCGGCGATACGCGGCCCGACCTGCTCCTCGCCGACGCCCGCGCCGACCGGCTGATCGATGGCGATTCCGTGCTCGTCGACGCCGGCGCCCTGCTGCTCTTCGCTCCCAGCGAAGGCTGGCCCGCGCTCCTGCGGCCGGCGGACGCGCGGCTGGCCCTCCTCGGCGATCGCGACGGCGGACGCTTCGGAGCTTCCCTCTCCGTTCGACTCAAGGGCGCCCAGGAGCAATTCGCCGAGCCGTTGGTCGGAGGTCCCCACCGCGGACTGGCACATCCCAACGACGGCTCAGCCGTCATGCTGGCACCGTCGCTGCTCCGTCACTACACCGGGATTGTGCCGCTCGAAACGGCTCCGGAAGCCCTGCATCCATCCTTCATCGGCGCGCCCGATGGACGCGAGCTCGCCGGCACGTCGGTCGCCGCCTTGGGCGATCTCAACGGCGACTGCCGGCCCGACCAGGCGATCGGTTCGCCGACGGCACAAGCCAGTGCCGGTCGCGTCGCCGTCATCTTCGGCCCCATTCCGAGAGAACCGGACGTTGCGCTCGACCGCGTCGGCGTCGATATCCCCGGCGTCGTTCTTACGGGTGCCGCCTCCGGCGACGAAGCCGGAGCCAGCGTCGCGGCCGCGGGAGCACGGACCTTCGGCGTGCCGGACCCGATCTCCTGTGCGCCGTCAGCGCTGCTGATCGGTGCGCCGGGCGCCCATGAATCGGCGGGGCAGGCCTACTATGTCGGCTTCAATTCATACGATCCGCCCGGCAGCCTCTCGCTGGGCTCCGTCGGGGGTGAAGACCTTCCCGGCGTCGTTTTCGCCGGCGAGCAGCCCGGCGACCGCGCCGGCGGCACGGTGACTTCACTCGACTTCGACGGCGACGGCGCCCGCGACCTGGCGATCGCCGCTCCGGGCTACAACGGCGGACGTGGCCGCGTCTACGTCGTCTTCGGAGCGGGGCTGGCGGCGCTTTCGGGGCCCACGCCCGTATCGCTGGCCCGTGTTGGCGTCGATCTGGCCGGCTTCGTCGTCGACGGACCGACCGACGCGGCGGCGCTGGGCTTCGCGCTCGCCTCGGCCGGCGATGTGGATTCCGACGGACGCGAGGAACTGTTGATCGGCGCTCCCGGGCACGATGCCATCGGACCCGACACCGGCGCGGCGTACCTGCTGTACGGCTCGCCTGGCATCGCGCCCGCAATCCCGGCCGATCGGATCGGACTGCGCTGCGACGCGCTCGGCTGGCAGTTCGTCGGCGAGAAAGCCCACCTGCGTCTCGGTGCGGCGCTGGCCGGCGGCGGCGACCTGGACGGCAATGGCGCGGCCGACGTGGCGATCGGCGCGCCCGGTTCGCGCGAACTCGAAATCCTCGGCGAGGCTTATGTGCTTTTCAGCGCGTCACTCGGCGGAGACAAGACCGGCAGCACTGTGCCGCCGGATGACGGCGTGCCGTAGCATGAAGCGGGGGATGCCGTATGCGCATTTGCACGGCGGCGCGCCGACTCGTCGCCAAGTGGATGTGAAACCGCCACTGACGTAAGTAGCACTCCATGCGCTGGTCACTTCCGGTATCGCTGCTGGCAATCGCCGTTGTTTGGGTACACTTGGGCATTTACCGCACATTGGGTCCGCCACCGCCACGATACGGGTGGGCGCGCAACGAGTCTCAACTGTGGGCGTACCTGGCTGCGGCTGGCGTAATCCTGGCATGGCTGTACGACGTGTTGTTGGTCCAGGGCAGGACAAGACGATGGCTGCGAAATGGTCGGCGTGACTACTGCGGATATTGTCTTGAGGGCAGCGTCAGCGGAGTGTGCCCGGAACGCGGCCGTTCGACGCAGGAGCAATTGTAGACTCGGCCGGCTGCCTCGTCGTGCCAGCGATACCACCGCATCCGACCCACGGTGCCAATGGGAGTCAGTACACCAACCTCTGTATGGGCACCGCAAAACCGCGTCCGGGAAAAGCCATCCCGCGTGCAACCAGCACCAAGCCGTATCGGGGTAGCGCAAACCTGCCTCGCAGCAGCGCCGACAGGCGGAACTTACTCGGAGATGGCGATGGACCGAATCTCCGCCGTCGCCGCGCCCGCCTCCGCCGCGGTCGCCAGCGTCTCGACCACGTCCCACCCGCCCACAACCTCGCCCAGCGGCAACAGGCAGTGGTCGATGCTCGGGTTCGCCCCAAGTGAGATATAAAGCTCGTGGGTCACGTCCGTCCCTTCGGTACCATACGCAACCAGCCCGAACGTCCCGCGCTCGCTGGCACGCCAGCCGAGTGCGTCGTTGTCCGTTGAATTCAGGTGACGCACCATGCGCATCTCGCCCGAGGCGAAGTTGGTGCCGCCGCTCAGCAGCCCATTCGGCGTGGCGGAGTCGAACACCGTCCCATCGTAGACGTGCCGATCGACGTAGAACTTCAGCCGATCCAGCTCCCCTTCCGGCGAATCCGCGTCGAGCTGCACCAGCACCGTGCCAGCGGCCGTCTCAATCATCAGGTGCGGACTGCCTTCAGCGGCGGGAGCCGCGACGACGACTGTGGCCGTGCGAACTGGCCAGTAAGAAAGGATGGCGACCGCGAGCCCGCACGACCCAAGCAGAACCAGGCCACGAATCATGGCATCGCTCCTTCCGCAGGCAAACCGCAACGACACAACAGAAGCGGCCGCGCACGCGCCCATGCTGGAACTTTCACAACTTCACCGCGACCCGCGGCACGAGATGCGACCGCATTCCGCTACTAGAAGTATTCACTGAGAATTATCGGAAGGCAACTGCGGACGGCGCGTTTTTTTTTAGCGCAACTCCTGAAAATGCCGGCAGTTAACGCCAACAGATCGGGCCGAAACCAGCCCGCCTGCAAGTCGCCGAACGGCACGAAGCGGGAACCCGACGGCTGCCGCAGCTACCCACGGTGCCCATGCTCGCAAATGAGGTACGCACAGCGAAGAGCACCGTTCGCCGTTCGCTCGTCACTGTTTTCTGTCGGCGAATGGCCGTCAGAACCCCGATCAACCAGGCTGCACCGCGCTACGCCGCCGCGGCGCCGCCCAGCAGCGATTGCAGCAGCAGGCTGATCAGGTTCGATGTCAGCGTGTTCACGATCAGATTGCTGAAGTAGAACTGCGGGTCGGAGCCGAAGCAGGCGGTCAGTTGCAGCAGCCCCCCGCCGCATGCCAGCAGCCCGATCAGCTTGTATCCGCGGCGGGTCCATCGGGTCCGAATCGATTCCATTCGACGACTCATGCTGACTCCCTCATTTGGGCGTTCCCGGCTTCGCGAGCGCGACTCAAGAACCGGCACCGGCTGGAAACCGGTGCCACACGTTCACATGCCGATTCCCCGGTCAAAGACCGGTGCCACAGCACACGGTGCGTAAGGTGGATTATGCGAAGCGAAACCCACCATCATTCTCACCGGTTGAAAACCGGTGTCATCGTCATGCGCGGCGACGACGCGATGTCGCCGCCTTGCGCGCGGACTTGCGTTGTTTCGGGTTGGCCGAGCCCTTCTTCGCCGCCCGCGACGCAGGTTTGTAGCCGCCAACCGGGCTGCGCCGCGGCGTCGGATTGCGCCGGGACGCCAGCTTCGCAACGGCCTTGCGGCGTCCGGCTGTGTTGCTGGACGTGCTCGCAGCAGCCGGCGACTCGACTCCCAGCAGCAGCACCATCAGCGCGTTCTGCGCGTGCATGCGGTTCTCCGCCTGGTCGAAGATCGCGGAG
>CAYOHG010000340.1:0-4346 GCA_964403685.1 uncultured Planctomycetales bacterium | reverse complement strand
GCGCTACGACTCGCGCGGCAACCTGCTGCGCGAAACGCGCTACTCAAACACCGGAGTCGCCCAGACAACTTCCGTCTCCCGCTACGACGCGGCCGGCAGACAGGTCGAGAGCGCCGTGCTCGCGGACTCCGCTGGCTTCACCGACCCCATTACGACGACGGACCGGACGAGCGTCCGCGTGGTCGATTATCTGTACGACCCCGATGGTCGGATGGGGTTCCGCACCACGTACAACAACAATCTGGCGACGCCGCTCGACACGGAGACCACGTACGACGCTCTTGGCCGCGTGGATGTCGTCACCGACCCTTCGGGCAGCTTCACCGACAACAACTACGCGACGAACGGACGCCTCTCTAACCGCATCGTCGATGACGGGCTGAGCGCTCGCACCTTCACGTTCAGCTACGACGGCCATGACCGCGTCACGACGCAGACGGCCGTTGGTACCCCGAACCTTGTCACGGTCTTCGAATACGATGGGCTCGACCGGCAGGTCCGCGGGACCGATCCCAAGGAGATTACCACCTTCACCGATTTCGACCTGTTGGGCCGCCGCGTTGCGCTGGTGGGAAACGAGGGCGGCGGCGCGCTCGATCGCCAAACGGACTTCGGCTACAACCGCCTGAGCCAGCTCAGCACGCAGACCGCCAGGAACAAGGCGTCCGACGGAACGCCGCTGGCCGACCAGATCACACGGTACCGCTACGATACGCTCGGGCGCACGCTCCGCACTTTCTACCCCGACACGACCGACGTGGCTTTCGACGCGCCGGTCTGTAGCGATTGCGTGCGCATGGTCTACGACGATGCCGGCCGCATGACCGACCGTTTCGACCAGCGCGGCTGGCAGACGGTATTCACCTACGACGACCGCGGCCTGCTGCTGACGCGCACAACGGCCGCCGTCGACCGCAAGGACACCTACGGCTACGACCCGGTCGGCCGTATGCTTTCAGCTCAGCGTGGGACGCAGACCAATCCCGACGCCTTCGCCTGCACCGGGATGGCGCACACCGATCTTGGCGACCTCGACTTCGAGCAGCAGGCGATCGCCGAGGGCGTCGCGCGGCTCGTGGACTACAACTACGATCAGGCCGGCAACCGCCTGCTCCTGACGTACCCGAGCGGTGTCGCGCTCGCCTATGCGCCCACCGTGCTCAACCAGGTCGATTCGATCGCGTTCGCAGGCCAATCGATCACCTACGACTACCACGGCGGCGGTCGCCTGCCGCAGCTGCGCACAATGGCGACCACGGCGCCGAACACGTCCTACCTGCTCAACTGGGGTTACGACTCGCAGCGGCGGGTCTCCACGATCTCCAACTCGGTGCGAATCGGGTTCCCCGCGCAAATCCTTGCTGATTACACATTCACCCACGACGAAAACGGGAATCCGCTGACGCAAACTGCCGCTGGCGATCCGCTGTTTGCCGACGACGACCGCGTGTTCACGGTTGACGACCTCGATCGTCTGGTCGGCACGGACTACGCCGAGTTTCCGACGCCGGAGACCACCACGCTCGACCTGCTCGGCAACCGCGAATCGCACACGGACCGCAGCGGCGAAATCACCGACTATGGTTCCGTCAACCCCGCCAACGAGTACGCCACGGTCGACGGTCAGACGGTCGCGTATGACGCCGTCGGCAACCTGCTTGAGGACGAATCCGGAAGGCAGTACTTCTACGACGAGCAAAACCGCCTGATCGAAGTTCAGGACGCCGGCAATGCGACCTTGGCGTCGTATACCTATGACGCCCTCGGCCGCCGCGTGACGGCGACGATCGGTGGAACCACCACGCGCTATTACCACGACGGCCGGCGCGAGATCGAGCAGCGCGACGCCGCCGATGTGCGGCTGGCCTACCACGTCAACGGCGGCCTGTACATCGACGAGCGCGTCGCGACGTTCGACGACACCTCCGGCCAGTTCCGCTACTACCTGCACGGCGACAACTTCTCGGTCGTGGGCCAGGGGGATGCATCCGGCGGCGCGATCGAGCGGCTGGATTACTCCTCCGGCGGAGAGCTGACCTGCCCGCCCTGCAATGGCTGCGATCACCCGCCGACGTGCCCCGGCGACGTGGATGGCAATCTGGACATCGATCTGTCCGACCTGGCCGCTCTGCCGGCGGCGTTCGGCACGGTGGTGGGCCAGCCGGGGTACAACGGCTGCGCCGATTTCGACTGCAATGGCAGCGTGGACTTGTCCGATCTCGCGTACTTGCTGGCGGTATTCGGCACGTCTTGTACGACAACCGCCTGCCCGCAGGAATCGGGCGCGTTCGTGCTCCACGGCCGGCCGGCGGACGTTCTGCCCGACGGAAAGGTGCTGCTGAGCTTCCGCGCCCGCGTCTATGACCCCGCCCACAGCCGCTGGCTCCAGCGCGACCCAAGTGGCTATCGCGACGGCGCTAATCTCTATGAGTCCTTCGCGTCTAATGCACTTCGCTTCACCGATCCGCGTGGCGAAGGCATTCTCACGTTGCTGTTCAACGGGGACTACAGCCAGAGCGACCGCGCCTTCTTGGAAGGCTTTGGCATTGGACTGCGTGAGAATACGTATGGGCCGCTTCAAGACCGCGCTTACGAGCGATTCCTCCTTCTGTACGAGCTGCAGCTCGCAGGTGACCCGCAGTTCCAGACGGACGCGGACATTCTGACCGCGGGCGTGATCTTCGCGTTGGGTGACATCAGCCCCGCCGGTGCCATAGCGGAGGCCGGCACCGGACTCTCAACCGGCCGCTTCGAGGCGGCTGGAACAGGCCTGACCGCTGATACCCGCTTCGTTCGCGCCGGAGTAGGCGCTGCTGAAACGGCGCTCTTTGCACTCGGGTCCACAAACGTGCTCGGCTCGAAGGCGGCGCAGGCGCTGGAGGTCAAGGTCTTCGCGTCCAGCGGTGGAGCAGTTCGATTAGGACTGTTCTCGAAGGGCCAGTTGGTTGGCTTGCTGGAGGGACAAGCTCTGGCGGGGCGGGCGGCGCAGAGCGCCCTTGCACTTCAGCTCGACGTCGGGCTCGCCGAGTTCGCCGCGAATTCGGAGGCGGTCGCAGCTCGCGTCGCCCTCGAGGAGTTCGCGGCGGGCCGCGGCCTGACGTCCCAAATCGTTCGGCTGCGGGCGAACGAAGCCATCGGCGAGGCCGGCGAGCTTGCGGCCTTGGCGGTTCTGCGCGAGAGCGGCGAGTTGGTGATCAACACGCAGTTCCGCCAGGGCGCCGTCCTGCGAGGATTCGACAGTCTGTCCGTGCTCCAGAGTCCCGAGGGAATTCGCGTATACCTCAACGAGGTCAAGAACGTCGGCGACATCGTGGTTCCGAGCCGGCTCAGCGCGCTGGGGCTGAATCGGCAGAGCACGTTCGATCTTAACCTGCGGTTCGCTCAGCAGCAGATTCAGTCGCAGGTCGAGGACAGGGCACTGCGGCGCGCCATTCTCGACGCTCTTGGGAACCGAACGTTCAACGTCCGCCTAATCGGCCAGCCGGGTATTCGTATCTCGCCGGCGACTGAACTTCGGATCCAGCAGACGACCGGTGCTCAGACCGTCGAGATCCTGGATGCCCTTCAACCATGACACAGGGGGTGAGTTTTGCCCAGCGCTACCGGGAGCGATGGCTCAGGAACGTTGAATCCGGATCGCTCGATCGCGTGTTGGCGGAGAACATCTTCGAACGTAGCTGGCACAAGCCGAGCGATTTGCCGAATGTGCCCATTACTGAGGAGTTAAGCTGTGGCTATCTCTGTGCCCTCGCGGGTGACTTCAAACGAGCACCCTTGTTCCTGCGCCGGGCCGCAGATTTTGCAGTCCGGCGCATCAGCGAGAGTCGTTACCTAGATACCGACGTTGCCGTCGCGGGTCACCCTCGTGAATTAGCAGAGATCGTCCGCGGTCGGGCGCACGCTCGTTTTTTGCTCGGTGAAGGGCTGGATCGGACAGCGTTCCGGCAAGCTGCGGGCGATTTCGCGGAGTGGTGCCTGACCAAGGCGGAGGATCGGCGCCGCTTCAACGATTCGGGCACGATGTGCTTCTATCTGGCTGGCGTCCGGGCAGCGATCGTCGCTTGCGATCTGAACTACGCCGGCGAATTGTTGCAAAAGCGGACGACCTTCCGCTGGCATCACGCGCGCGAGTATGCGCTGTGGCGCGAGCTGGTCGAATTGTATCCCGACCTGTCGGATGCCTTTGACGAGAATCTCGAGGCGTTCTTTGATGTCGTCCGTGACCCGGATTTCAAGGACGCCGACGCAATCGGACAGGTCTTCATCGAACGCGAGCCACTGGCGTTGGATACCGGACTGATCCGTCAGATGTATGTCATCAACGCCTCGCCGCACGATGACCCGGA
>CAYOHG010000339.1:0-4347 GCA_964403685.1 uncultured Planctomycetales bacterium | reverse complement strand
CCACGTTCGTCGAACAGGGGGCGAGCGGCCGGACCCGCTTGGAAAATTGGCTGGCGGCCGATCCCGGCATCGTCGGGGACGCCGCCTATCTCGGCCTGCTGAGCGGCGAACCCATCATCGTTCCGTCACTGCGGTCACGTCTTGTCCACCTCGCCGCGCGCACCGTCCCAAGGCCCCTGGCTGCCCGCATGGTCCTGTGCGCGGACCAGGTACGCGCGAGCCTCGTTGGAACAGGCCGTCGAGCATCAGCCCGACGATCCGATGCTCTGGGTGGCGCTGGCAGAGCTTCTGGGGAGCCGCCTCAACGAGCCGGCGGCGGCGCGCCAGGCGGCCTAGCGGGCCCGCTCGTTCCCGCTGAGCGCACAGACGCGCGACGCGCTGGATTGCATCGCCGCCAACATCGCCTTGTGCGAAGGTCGTTACGAGGAGGCGCGAAGCGGACTGGAGAAAGCCATCGCGAAACTGCGCCGCCAGGAGACCCGAACGCCGATCGCGCGAGGCGTCCGGCATGTCATGGAGGCGGCCCTCGTGGTCGCCTGCGCCCGATCCGGCGACGTCTCGGCCGCGCAGCGCGCCTACGCCGCCTGCTGCGGCTTCCTCAAGCTCCACAAGTCTGCCGTCCTGCTGGGCCGCGCCGAAGCGGCCCTGCACGCCGCCGGCGCCGCGTGATCACGCAACGCATCCACCCCGTCTGCGGCCTGCGCGAAATATAAACCAACGGGTTGACAATCTCCGCGACCGGGATATACTAAACCACATGGTTCTGGATCGATCACCGTTGCTGGACCGCGTTTTCCACGCCCTGGCGCATCCGGCTCGGCGGACCATCATCCGCCGGCTGACCGCCGGCGAGCAAAACCTCAGCGCACTGACAGCGCCGCTGAAGATGTCGTTCCCGGCCGCCTCCAAGCACGTGCGCGTGCTGGAGCGGGCCAAGCTCGTCCGCCGGCGGAAATCCGGCCGGGAGCACGTCTGCCGGCTGGCCGCCGCTCCCCTCAAGGACATCGCCGAGTGGACCGAGCAATTCCGCAAGCACTGGGAGGAACGCTTCCAGGCGCTCGACGAGCTGCTGGTGCAGCTCCAGCAGTCGGATGCTCGGCCGCCGCGAGGTGATTGAGCCGGCAGCGCTGTAGAGCGACTCCGTGGGCTGGCCGAGCGCCGAGCCAGGACATGCGCCGGGCCGAATGCACGGAGCGAAGCACCGAATCGACGCGGGTGCGCTTCGGCACCACCCGGCCAAGCTGTCGCGAAAAAAACCGCGACTGCGGCACAGTGGCGACCATCGCGTTTTGGCTGCCGGACAAGGCGGCGCCCGATGGCCGGCTCGCCGCGAGCCTGGAGCCGGGCATGGATGTCGGATGCGACCCATTCGAAGCGCTGCTGAAGAACCTGCCGTACTCGGGCTGATCCGCGAACGCCGGAGTGCTTCGCAGTGGCCGCTCCGGACGGACCGGTTCGCGGCCTGGAAACCGCCTTTTGCCAGTCATGAGGAACCACCATGCAGAATGTTGCCAAGCTGCAAGTGACCACACCGTCGGATCTGGAAATCGTCATGACGCGGGCGTTTGCCGCCCCGCGAAAACTCGTCTGGGACGCCATGACCCGACCCGAGCTGGTTCGGCGCTGGTTGTTCGCGCCGCCCGGCTGGACGATGACCGAGTGCGAAATGGACGTGCGGGTCGGCGGCAAGTTCCGCTGGGCCTGGAACGGACCGGACGGCAAACCTGCGCTGGCCATCTGGGGCGAGCACCGCGAGGTGAAGCCGCCCGCGAAGATCGTGCATACCGAGCGCATGGAAATGGGCTCCGGAGGATCGTGCGGTGAGCAG
Source organism: uncultured Planctomycetales bacterium (assembly GCA_964403685.1). Classification (GTDB taxonomy): domain Bacteria; phylum Planctomycetota; class Phycisphaerae; order UBA1845; family Fen-1342; genus CAYOHG01. The sequence continues at coordinate 2,519 of CAYOHG010000339.1, read as the reverse complement.
GACCCGTGCACGGCGCCCTGGGAGTTGCTTGCGACTTTGGAGCTTTCGGAACGTGACGGCCTGACGCATCTGCGCATGACGCTTCTGTTCCCGACCAGGGAGGGGCGCGATGGTGCTCTGGCTTCGGGGATGGAGCAAGGCGTCGCCGCCGGCTACGACACGCTCGACCGCGTGCTGGCGGAATCGGCGTGATCGGTCCGTCCGCGCGTGGGTGCAGGCCATCGGAGTGAATCATGAAACGCAGCGGTTTCCACGATCCAACGGGTCCTGTGGTTGCGATGGCTGTGCTGGCGGCGATCGCCGGCTCTCTGGCCGTCGAACCGCGTTCGCTAGGCCGCGCTGAACGCCGCGCAGCGCGAAGCGCTGTCGAAACTCCGCAAGACCATCCGGACGGCGGCGCCGCTGGCTGAGGAGTGCATCAGCTACCAGCTCGCGGCGTTCCGCCACGCCGGCCGGATGCTGGTGGCGATCGGCGCGACCGACGCGCACTGCGCGCTGTACCTGATGAGTGACCGGACGATCCCGGCGCACGCCAACGAGCTTGCCGGCTACGATACCAGCAAAGGTACGATTCGCTTTCAGCCGGGTAAGCCGCTGCCCGCGACACTCGTGCGCAAGCTGGTGCGGGCGCGGATCGCCGAGAATCAGGAGTTGGACGCTGGAAAAGCCGGGAAGGGGCGTTCGTCGCGGCGGAAGCGCGTGACGAGCGGCGAATAGGTACCGCGGAGACCATGCCATGATCGCACCCGTCGCGTATGGGGGCTTGTCGCCGAGAACCTGCGAGTATCTGGTGCGGGCCCGCGCGCGAGTGATCGATTAGGCTCGTCCGCTCGACGCCGGGCAATACACGCGCGAGTTCCCGATCGGTCGGGGCACGCTCGCAAGTACGCTCACGCACATCCTGATCTCCGAGTGGTATTACGTGCAGCGCATCCGCGGCGCTGAGGTGCCGCCGTATGAGCAATGGCCCATCCGGGACGAGCAGCCGCCCGCCTTCGCGCTGCTGGAAGCGGCATGGATGAAGCAGGCGGATGACACCCGGATGGTGCTCGAATCCGTGCGCGATTGGCAACTGGCGATCGAGTACAGCGTGACGCAGGACGATGGCCAGCGGGAGATCGTCAGCACGACCGCGGCCGACATCTTCACGCAACTGGTCCTGCACGAAGTTCACCATCGCGCCCAGGCGATGAACATGCTACGCCAACTGGGTGTTGCGGTTGCCGAGCTGGATTTCAACGCGATCATGTATCAGCGCCGCCCGGACCCGGCGTAACCTGCGGCTGCGTGCGGCTCGCGAAAACTGCCGGGGTACACGGCGAAGCAGCTAGTGTTCGAGCGTTTTCGCCACGGGTGCGAGCATGAGCAGGACTGCTGCCAAAGGGCGCCCACGATGTTGGGGGCGCAGTGACACGTTCGGCGCGTTTCACGGACCCGCGCCGAAGCATTGAATCTCCAGCACTTGCAAGTCATATCCCCACTTGCGCTGAAGCACCGTGCGAGCCGGTGGCGCGGCCCCGAAGCACGCCGCCAGATTGGATTCGTACGCGGACAGCAGTTCGCTGAACCGCAGCGTCGGCAAACCCCGGGCGGTGCGCTGGGCGGCATAGCCGTCAAAGAGCCGCTCGAATTCCTCGCCGCGATACACCACGAACCAGACGCGCTTTCCGGAGCGGCGAGCTTCGCTCGAATCGTCGCTCGGCCCCGCTGGCGCTGTAGAGTCCAATGCGCTCGCGGTCGCGGACGACGTTGCGGCGATCCACTCATCCGGCGCGGGGGCGAATTCCGGCCGAGTGGGCAGCAGCGCGTGCGCGTAATACAGGAACGCCGCGCCGTCGCCCTTCCAGACGCCGGCGAACGGCGCGTGCGGCGTCTGCTCGTCGCGCGCGAGAAAGAGGATGATGCGGTCGTGCGGTTGCACCCGGGCGGCCAGCTCGCGGACCGCTCGCCGGCCGGCCGCGTTGGCGTCTTTCTTGAACGGCTCTATCACGTCGCGGGCCATCCCAGCCATGCAGATCGCCGCGAAGCCGCCCGCCGCGATGCGCACCAGCCGACGGCGATCGCTGCCCGGCAGGACGCGGGCGACGCGACTCATCAGGCTCGGAGTCCGCTGTCGCAGCCACTCGCCCAGCGGCAGGCCCCAGCGCTGGATCGCCGCCAGCAGACCGACCGCCGCCAGCAGGCAGATCGCCGGTGCCATGAACTGCGACACCCGCGCAGAGCCGCCGTACGGATACTTGTGCAAGACGGCGGCGATGAAGTTGAGCGGCAGCGGTGCCAGCAGCAGCAGGAGCAATCCGCGCCGCCGGCCACGCCAGAGCGTTGCGATGCCCAGCGCGACCAGGGCGAACGTGAGCACGCTTCCGCCGTTGCGCCCCCCGATCGGATACGCCATCAGGTTGCCGATGTGCGTTTCCAGTATCCACCAGAGAAAGTGCAGCGGCTGGCCGATCGGCGGAAAGGTCTCCGTCCACATGGGAATCTCGGCGGTCCTCGCGCCGGGGGCGGGGGGTGGGGCG
>CAYOHG010000338.1:0-4385 GCA_964403685.1 uncultured Planctomycetales bacterium | reverse complement strand
CGCCAGCCCGCCGCCGTCAATGAAGAAATAGTGGTTCAGCGGCTCGATCCCGGCGATCTCGCGCAGCGTGCGGACAAACTCCGCGTAGAACGTCGTGTAGACGTCGCTGTTGGCCACCTTGCTGCCCGTGGCGATCATCAGGCGGGCCAGGTACTCCGGGTCTCGCAGACGGGGGTGGTTGAAGCCGATCGGCTGCGATGCGAAAAAGGCGTAGAAGTCCAGAAAATCGTAGCCGGACAGCAGGTCGTGCATGTACGAACCGTGACTGGCAGCCGGATCCAGCACCAGATGGAACCCGTCGACGAGGATGTGGCGGCGCAAAATCTCAAGGGCGTCCTCGGCGGAAATGCCGGCAGGCGCGTTAGTTGCAAGCATGGTGAGACCTCCAGCGTCCGATGATAGCGAAAGGCCAAGGCCCCCGCCAAGCGCGTCCGCGGCCCGGCCGAAGCGCCGATAGAATCGACCGGACCGGCGGCCGCACTTATGCAACGGGGCAGTCGTCCGGCAACGGATGAAACAGGAAGCCGTTCATGCTGGAACAACAAGCGCTACCCAACCCGTCGGCCGCCGCCCAGCCCGCACATCGGCTTACCTGGTTGCTGGCCCTGCTGGTGATCCTGGCGTTGACGGCCCTGGGGCTTCCGTCGCGGCTGCTGACACACGTCGCATATGCCGTCGAGAAGGGCCGGATCAGCGCAGCCAGTGAGGGACTGGGCGGGCCGCTCGAATTGGCCCAGGCGTTTCGGTCGGTGGTGAAGGTCGCCCGGCCGGGCGTCGTGAGCATCTCGGTCGGCCCCAGCCGTGACCAGCAACAGCGGCTGGTCGAGATTCAGCAGCGGCTCGGCGAGCTGGGCGGCGAGCTCGAGGGCCTCGAGGAACGTCTGGCGCCAGGGCGGCGCGACAAGCTGAGCCGGGCGGACCTGGAGCAGGCCATCGACCAGCGCGACCGGCTGCGCAGCGAGCTCGAACGGCTGTTGACCGAGCGCTCCTCCATGGTGGACGACGCCCACCCGGGCACCGGCAGCGGCATTGTCTTCGACGCTGCCGGGTACATCCTCACGAACAATCACGTGGTTGCCGGACACGGCGACATTCAGGTGCGCCTGCACGACGAGCGCACGTATTCAGCGCAACTGGTCGGCTCCGACCCCAAGACCGACCTGGCGTTGATCCGCATCGACGCCGCCGACTTGCATCCAATCCAGTTCGGGGATTCGTCCGCGGCGGAGGTCGGCGACTTCGTGCTCGCCATCGGCGCTCCCTTCGGGCTGTCACACAGCGTGACCCACGGCATCATCAGCGCCAAGGGACGCACCGACATCGCCACCGGCCGACAGATCCTCTACCAGGACTTCATTCAGACCGACGCCGCCGTGAATCCCGGCAATTCCGGCGGTCCGCTGGTGAATCTCAGCGGCGAGGTGATCGGGGTAAACACGGCGATCGCGACCGACGACGGCCGCAGCGCGGGGGTCGCGTTCACGATTCCGTCCAACCTCGCCGCCCGCGTGGCGCGCGAGCTCAAGGAGCACGGCGCCGTCGCCCGCGGGTGGATGGGAGTTCTGCTGGCGGACCTGGTCGATGACGACGTCTCCGCGTTTGGACTGGCCGATCCGCGCGGCGTGCTGGTAAACATGGTCTACGAAGGTTCGCCGGCGCACGCGGCGGGAATTCAGTGTGAGGACATCATCCTGGGGGTGAACGGCAACCGCGTCTCCAACCTGCGGCAGATGCAGGCGACGGTGGCCGACGTTCCGCCGCAGAGCACGGCCCGGCTCGAGCTCGTTCGTGATCGACAGACGCTGGCTGTCGACGTTGTGCTGGGGCGGCAGCCGGACAACATCAACGAAGCGACGCGGAGCCTGGAGGAGATTCGCGCGCGGAAGCTGCCCCGGCTGGGGCTGGAGGTACGCACGTTGCGGCCGCAACTGCCGCTGGCGGCGCCAGCCAGCGTGCTGGAGCGTCGCGGCGTGCTGGTAACGCACGCGGAGAGAAGAACCGGCGCGGGCGAGTTGGCGACCTTTGATGTGCTGGTGCGCGTCGATGGCCAGGAGCTGACGAGTACGGCGGATCTCGTCGCGCAACTTGCGGCGCGCGCGGCGGGTTCGGTGGTGAAATTCGACGTTGTCGGAGTCGATGGCGCTGCTCGGACGGTGGAGTTGAAACTCGCGTCGGAGTAGCGCAGGTCGCGGCTGGGAGGTTCGGCGCGCGGCCGTGTGACGATTTTTCGCCAGTCGTTGGGTGTGGGTTCTGGGCTCGTTTTCGCGTGCAACTGAGCCGATTCACGGCGGTTACCGGCGGGACGCGCGCGGTGAGCGTTGGAAAACCGTCAGCGAATTAACGCTCTCGTGCGGGCGGATGGCGCTGGCCGATTTCTAATCTGTTGCCGTAGTTCCCCTTGCGTTGGTGCATACCAGCGATATGCTTCCGACACGAGGCGGTGCTTATCAGCCTCATTCTCGATGCCGACATTCGCGTCGGCACTCGCGGAGCCGTTCGGGTCGTACGGGTATTGGCGCGGCAGTCTCACGGATTCGGGACTGCGGCTTACGTCGAGGTTTCGAGGAGACACACATGGGTTCCAAGTTGTTGCGTGGCGGCATGACTGCCCTGCTTGTCACGGGCTGGCTGGTGGGAGTGGCCGGCGCCGTGGATGGCAGCACAGCGGCGAGCACCAGCGACCAGGTGGCGCGGCTCGAATCGTTGCTGGCCGAGCAGGAGCGCAAGCTGGAAGATCTGCGACAGCAGCTGGCCGCGACCACATCGCAGGATGCCGATGCGGCGCGCACCGAGGCCATGCGTCAGCAGATTCGCGAGATTCTGAGCGAGCAGGAGTTTCGCGAGAGCCTGATGCCGTCGGTCTCGATGGCCGGCTATGACAACGGATTCTACATCAAGAGCAGCGACGACCAGTTCCTGATGAAGATCAACGGTTACATGCAGACGCGCTGGACGCATTACGGCACGCAGAGCCGTAATCGCTACCTGCTGCCGCGGCTGGAGCGCGACGACCGCACCGGCTTCGACATCCAGCGGACGCGCCTGACCTTCTCGGGACACGCCTGGGACCAGAACCTCACCTATCACCTGACGATGCGGGCCGATGCGCCGGACGGCTACGACTTCCAGATTCACTATGCCTACGTGAACTACCGCTTCATGGATGAGTTCAACATCCAGGCCGGGATGTTCCAGCTCGCTTCGACGCGCTCGCAGCTTTACGCCAACAACAACTTCCAGTTCGTCGATCGCGGCTTGTTTGACGCGGTGTACGGCCTGGGCAACGGCGTGGGCGTCCGCTTCTGGGGCCAGCTCTTCGACAAGCGCCTGGATTACTACCTGGACATCGTCAACTCGCTCAACGGCGATCGCAACCGCACCATCACGAACGATCCGGCCGAGCTCGACGGCAACCCGGCGCTCCTGTTCCGCACCGTCTGGCACGTGTTGGGCGATGACCTGGACACCTGGAGCTATGAAGGCGACCTGAAGCGCACCGACAGCCCGCACTGGGATCTGGCCTTCCGCTACGCCTTCAATGACGACCAGAGCGATCTGAACACCACGCGCATCCCGTTCCCGTCGACGACCAGCTTCTTCGGCAATCGCGGCGGCTACGGGCTGACCACCACCAACGGCGCGCAGATCAACGAGTTCGGACTTGACTCGGCCTTCAAGTGGATGGGCTTCTCGGCCACGGGCGAATACGTGGTCCGCGTGGTTGATCCGCGCCGCGCCGGGCGCCGTCCGTTCACGCCCTGGTGGCTGCTGACCGGCGATGAGGACACCACCGCACAGCACGGCGCCTACGTACAGGTCGGCTACATGCTGCCGATCCCGGGCATGGAGGACAAGCTGGAGGCCGTCGCCCGCGTCGGCGGCATCTCGACGCTGGCAGAGGAGCAGGAAGGCTCGTGGGAATACGCGGCCGGCCTGAATTACTACATCAAGGGCCACCAGGTCAAGCTGCAGACGGACGTCATCAAGATCTACGAGGTCCCGATCTCCAGCAGCTACTCGAGCCTGGCCAACGTCAACGACGACGCGCTCATCTGGCGCGTTCAGCTCCAGGTCGCGTTCTAGTCCGCGATACCTGGTCGTAAGCCAAACGCTCACGGCGCCGATCCTCGCGGTCGACGCCGTTGGCTTTTTCTACAGGGATCGACGTGAAGTCGCGGAGACCTCCGCCCGCGCGCGGCGCGCTCAGAAGCGGCGGACGACGCTGTCCGTGACCAGCATCTGCATCTTCACATCGCACGATTCGACCGGCACCGCCGGGACGAACTGCTCCTCCAGCGCCAGCGCGCAGGTCAGCGCGCGGAAGTCGCGGTGCGCCAGGAAGCGGTCGTAGAAACCGCGCCCACGGCCCAGGCGGTTTCCCCGGG
>CAYOHG010000337.1:0-4393 GCA_964403685.1 uncultured Planctomycetales bacterium | reverse complement strand
GAGCTGCGGGTCGAAGGTCGGGTTTTCGCGCAGACCAGCGATGCGCAGTGGCGTCCGGATGTGAACCGGCTGCGCCAGCGGCGGCGCACCGCCGCGGCGCAGTTGCGGCTGGTGGCCTGGGGCGGCGAGCTTTCGCTGCGGCATCTGCAAATCGACCGCGACGTGTGCTACACGCTGACCGTCGGCACACTGCGAGCCCGACCCAGCGAACCGTTCGTGCTGCCGACCGGCAGCTATTTCGTGCTGGGCGATAACAGCCCGCGGAGCCACGATGGTCGCGAGTGGGTCGCGGTCGCGCCGGAGCTTCGCCGGGATCGGCCCTATCCGGCCGGCACGGTCCGTGTCGACCAGATTGTCGGAAGGGCTTTTTTCGTCTATCTTCCTGGGTGGATGTCCTGGGATTCGGCCGGCCGCTGGCGCCTGCCGGATATGGGGCGAATGCGTTTCATTCGCTAGGCCTGGGCGCGCAGGTGTTGCGCCCGCACCTGACCCAGACGGACCGGCCGGAGCGGTTTCTCCGGCCCGCGGACCAACCGGATGCTGCTCGAGGCACGCAACCTCGTCAAAACCTACGGCGGTCGGACGGTCGTCAACGACGTTCGCTTCTGCGTCGAGGACGGCGAAATCGTGGGCCTGCTCGGCCCCAACGGCGCCGGCAAGACCACCAGCTTCCGCATCACCGTCGGCATGATCCGCCCCGACAGCGGCCGCGTCAGCTTCCTCGGCCGCGACATCACCGCGCTGCCCATGTATAAGCGGGCCCGCGCCGGCATCGGCTACCTCTCGCAGGAGCCCAGCGTCTTTCAGCGGCTGACCGTTGAGCGCAACCTCTCGGCGATCGCCGAGTCCATGCGCTTCACGCGAAAGCAGCGCCGCGAAACCGTCGAACACCTGTTGGAGCAATTCAACCTGCGGCACGTGCGCGACAACCTGGCACGGCACATCTCCGGCGGCGAACGCCGCAAGCTGGAGATCGCCCGCGCGCTGATCACCAACCCGCGGCTGATCCTGCTGGACGAGCCGTTCAGCGGCGTGGATCCCAAGGCGGTCGAGGAGCTGCGAGCGGAAATTCTGCGGCTGCGGCAGCACGGCATCGCCATCCTGCTGACCGATCACAACGTCCGCGAGACGCTGAAAACGACCGACCGCAGCTACGTCATTCACCAGGGCCGCGTGATCAGCGACGGCTCGCCCCACGAACTGATCAACGACCCGCGCGTCCGCGCCACGTACCTGGGCAACACCTTCCGCGGCGACGAGTTCCTGCCCGAAAGCGACGGACTCGCGGCGGCGCCGGCGGCCCCGGTGGAACAGCCCGTCGAAGCGCCGTGAACCCCCCGGAATCCGACCTGCGGCTGCGCGCCGTCGGCGACGCGGTCGAATTCGACGTGAAAGTCGTTCCCGGCGCGTCGCGCTCGCGTCTGGCCGGCACGTGGAACCAGGCCCTGCGCCTGACCGTCCGTGCCGCGGCGGAGCGCGGCCGAGCCAACGAAGAGGTCCTTCGCCTGCTGAGCGAAATACTGGGTGTTGCGGCGCGTGATGTCGCCGTCGTCGCGGGGCAGGCGCGTCCGCTCAAGACCATCCGCGTGCGCGGCCTGGGGACCGCAGCGGCGCGCGAGCGAATCGGGCGCGCCCTGGCGCCGCCGGCCGGTTGACGGCGGGAGGCGCTTCGCCGGCAGACGGCGCCCGGGTAGAGTGCCGGTAATGGGTCCGGACCCTGCGCAGCTTCGTCGCGCCGCCGAGCGCGAGCGCATGGTCGCTGAACAGCTCGCGCAGCGCGGCATCACATCGGCGTCCGTGCTCGACGCCATGCGGGCGATCCCGCGCGAATGCTTTCTCCCCGAGTGCTGTGCTGCGGAGGCGTACGCGGACCGCGCCCTGCCGGTCGACTGCGGTCAGACCATCTCGCAGCCTTACATGGTCGCGCTGATGACCGAGCTGCTGCGCGTCCCAAGCGGCGGACACGTCCTGGAGATCGGCACCGGCACCGGCTATCAGGCCGCGATTCTCGCGCGGCTCTGTGCGCGCGTGCTGTCCATCGAGCGGATCGCGGAGCTGGCCGACGCCGCCCGACAGCGCCTGGCCGCGTTGCGGATCGACAACGTGTTTATCCGCGTAGGCGACGGCACACTGGGTTGCAGCGATGAGGCGCCCTACGACGGGATCATCGTCACCGCCGGCGCGCCCGGCGTGCCCCGGCCGTTGCAGCAGCAGTTGCGGGTCGGGGCTCGGCTGGTCATTCCGATCGGCCCGCTGGATGATCAGGAGTTGATCGTGGTGCAACGCGGCGACGCCGGCTTCACCGAGCAGAGCGTGCTACGCTGCCGATTCGTCAAGCTGATCGGGCAGGCGGGTTGGCACGAAGACTGATGGACCCTTCGCCCCCGCTGACCCCCAATCCGCCGGACCGATAGCCATCGGCCCCGCATGGTTTTCGGTCGCAGACTCCGCGCGCTCTGGCTCGAACCGCTTGCAGCCGCGTTCACTTGCCAGCGGCACTCACGGAATCCGCTCGACCGGCCGATACCGCGAAAAGGGCATGGCTGCGCGCGGCGCGGCCGCACTGGGCGGTTGCGCAGACCTCGGCCCGGATTCCGTGGGAGATGCTCGACATGAAGAAACTGCTTGGACTCGCATCACTGTGCCTGGCCTTCTCGCTGGCCGGCTGCCCGACTTCGCAGACCACGAACACCGGCGACGACAACGGGACCGATACCACCAACGTCGACGGGGACAACAACAATGACGACGGCTCCAGCGACGGCGACACCGACGGTGACGACTCGGTCGATGATCTGAGCCTAAGCGGCGTGATCAACCCGTCGCAGAGCGCCAAGCGCGCCGCCGGTGCGCAGGACGCCGACTCGACCGGCTACGTCGTGCTGATGCAGAGCGCGGACACGCTTGAAACATACTCGGCCCTGACGGATGCGACGGGCGCGTTTCAAGTGGACCTGCCACCCGAGGAGCAGGGCAGTGTGTTCATGGTGACGGTGATCGGACCCGACAGTCAGGCGCTGGGTCCGGTGGTCTTCGACGACGACGGCACCAACGGCTACACGGGCCTGATGCTCGATGGGGCCGCGGACCTGGGCACTTTCGACGCCCCCGATGCGCCCGGCGATGCGCCGCTGGCGCCGGGCGCCGACGCGGACCTCGACAACGCAACAGTACCCGACGATGTGACCGCCCGCCTGGATGACAACGGGGTGCCCGTGGGCGTAGCCACGCATGGCAAGGGCGCCGACGCGCAAGGCGATCCGAGCGACAATCCGGATCAGCAACTGGACGCCGACCAGGACGGCCTGATCGACTCGTACGATGCCGACGATGACGCCGACGGCACAGTCGACGACTTTGATCCCGATGCGGCGCTCAGCCCGATCCCGATCGAAGGCGTGCAGCTTTTCTTTTTCATGAACCTCAAGATCGACTCCAGCTTGGCACAGGTTTTCTTCACGGGCGATGAACCGGGTATCGCCGAGGTTCTCAAGAACAACACCGTCATCACGTATGAGCTGAAGAACAGCAGCACCGCTCGCAACGTGACGGCGGTGCGGCTGATCGGCCCGCCGGCGCCGACGCCGCCGTACCAGCCGTTGATGACCGTGCTGCACACCGGCGCGCCGTGGTCGGACATTGGCTATGCGTTCGACAACCCCGGACCCAATCACTTCCAGGCGTTCGCCACGCCACACGATTTCATGAATGCCGGCGACGCGTTCACGGTCGAGGTGACCTACGACGACGGGACGATTGGGGTCTACACGCGGATGATCAATTTCGTGTTCAAGAGCATTCCGAAGCTGGTCAATGCTGGTGCACCAGGCGCACTCAGCCCGGTGACCGGTCCGGAGACGATCCTGTTTGATGGCACGCAGGACCTTCAGCTTGAGTGGAATCCGCCGGTGGATGAGACCGGTGCCTTGCTGGTCGGTCTGCCGTACCGCTTCGAGATCTTCTTCCACGATGCGGGCGGCGCGCAGATCAACGACATCGACGGCGCCGCGACCTGGCCGACGCCGCCGACTGGCTTCAGCATCTACAGCCTGGCGTACGAGACCGGCACGCCGTTCTCCACGCTGTCGGCTTCCAACACGTTCACGGTGACGCTGCCCAACGGCATCTTCGTGGATACGGTGCAGACCAGCACGGGTCCGGTGGCGGTGGATCATTACGTCATCGACATCGCGGCGCAGAACAACGGCAATAATGCGGCGTTGAAGATGAGCTACAAGAAGCAGTAAGCCGCCGGGCCGCATCGCACGGTCCGCTTGATTCGCCGCAACGACAGTCCGCGGCGCGCTGCCCCCCATGGAAGGCGGCGCGTCGCGGCGATTTGTTTGTCAGGCATGTTGTGACTGTTGGAGGTGTAAGTCCTCTGCGGGCCGTG
>CAYOHG010000336.1:0-4411 GCA_964403685.1 uncultured Planctomycetales bacterium | reverse complement strand
TCGCGAGTCCGCGCTCGGCTGGCTGGCGGCGCGCAGCGCTGCCAGCGGGCGGCCGGCAAGCTGCTCGATGTCCACGTCGGCGCGGGCGGCGTCGAGCTGCGCGTCGGCCTGCTGCTGGCGCACCCGCAGGAACTCGCGTTCCGCTTCCAGCACGGTCAGAAAGGGCGTTCGGCCGGCCAGGTAGGCTTCACGCGAGAGTTCCAGGTTGCGCTGTCGCAACGGCACGAGCTTGCTGCTGTAGAACTGCGTCGTTTCCCAGGCGGTGCGCGAGCGCTCCATTGCTGCGTACGATTCCTGCACGATGGCCAGTTCGATTGCGTGAAGCGCGCGGCGCGCCTGTTCGGCGGCGAGCCGGGCGCGCTCGATCTGCGCCTGGTTCTGATCGAAGATGGGAAGCTCCAGTCCGAGCGACGGACCGGTCATGTAATCGGTCGGTGAGGCGGGCCGGCGCGGAAAGACGTCCGGCAGGCGCGGTTCGCCGGCCTCGAAGGACTTCCGCGCGGCTTCCAGAAGGAGGTTGCGGTCATCAATCCGGCCGCGGGCTTCGCGTTCGAACTCGATGCCCAGCTCGATCGATCGCACAAAGCGGGTTTGCTCGTGCGCGACGCGCGCATCGGCGGCGGCGACCTGTTCGCGCGCCGTGCGCAGGTCAAGTCGGGCTGCGCGTGCAACGGACAGCAGCACGTCGGCCGGCGGCGGCGCGGTGTCTGGCTCGCGCAGCGGTTCGGCCAGCCGCAGCGACCCGGGCGCAAGCGCCAGGCCCAGTAATCGGGCCAGCGCGGCGCGCGCTTCGATCCGTTCCTGGCGGGCGCGCAAGAGCTCGACCTCCGTTTCGAGCTGTACGGCGCGCGCCAGGTTGACCTCCACTTCGCTGCCCGCGCCGGCCTGCTGGCGGACGAGCGTGAGCTCGGCGAGCTGCGCGGCGATCTGCTGGTTCTCGCGTCGGATTTCGAAAACACGGTCGGCGCGCGCAGCCTCGAAATAGGCGCGCTTGGCGTCGAGAGCGACCTGCGAAGCCGTGCGGGCCAGAGCCAGGATGGAGCTCTCGAGATCACGCTCGGCGGCCTGTGTGCGGGCTGGAATCTGCCACAGCTCGGCGAGGTTCTGCGAGAGGGCCGCGTTCAACTGCACGAGTCCGCCGCTGTCCGGCAGCGCCATGGCGAGCATGACCGTCGGGTTTTCGAGCAGGCCAGCCTGGACTACATCGGCGCGGGCCATGCCGATCTCATAAGCGTCGGCCTGGATTTGCGGGTTGTTCAGCAGCGCGAGCCGAACGGCCTCGTCGGCGGTGATGCCGTCGCTCAGCCATGCGGCGACGGTTGCATCGAGGGCGGGGTCGGCGGGCTGGAACAAATCGGACGATCCCACCGCGGCTTCGACTTCGCGGGCGGCCCGGGCGTAATCCTGTCTTGCATCAAGACTGGCGCAACCGACCAGCGGCCCGAGCGTGAGCAGTAGCAGGCCCAGGCGAGTTCCGGGCGAACGCAGCCAGGCGCCCGCTGCCGCCACGCGGCTCGGGAGTCCGCTGGGTGCGGATTCGCGGCGCGATAAACCGAACATGGTGAACAGCGCAGGCAGGACCACGAGCGTCAGCAGGTTGTCGACGAGGACGCCGCCGATCACAACCGTGGCCAGCGGGCGCTGGACCTCGGCGCCAACGCCGGTGCTCAAAGCCATGGGCACGAAGCCGAGGGCGGCAACGAGTGCGGTCATGAGGATGGGGCGCATGCGGATCAGGCGGGTCAGCTCGATGGCCAGGGCCAGCGGCGCTCCCTGGGCCAGGCGCTGGCGGATGGTCGAGACGAGTACGAGTCCGTTGAGCACCGAGACTCCTGAGACTGCGACGAACCCGACGCCGGCGGAGATTGTAAACGGAATCTCGCGCCACCAGAGCGCCAGCACGCCGCCCACGCCGGCGAACGCGGCGCCGCTGAGAATGATGAGTGCGTCGCGCAGCGAGCGGGTGCTCAGGTACAGCAGGCTCAGCACGATTCCCAGCGAGATCGGGACGATGACGGCGAGCCGCCGGCTGGCGCGCAACAGGTGTTCGAACTGGCCGCCGTAGTCCAGGTAGTAACCTGCCGGCAGCGGCACTTCGGTGCTGATCCGGCGGCGCGCTTCCGCCACGAATCCGGCCAGATCGCGACCGCGGACGTTGCACTGCACGACGATGCGGCGGCGGCCCCACTCGCGCTGAATGCTGGCCGGACCGTCGGTGTGCAGGATGCGGGTGAGGCGTTCGAGGGGGATGCGTTCGCCGGCGGCGGTGGTCACCTGGATGGCGCGCAGGGCGTTGACGTCCTGGGCGAAGCGCGGGTCGAGCCGCAGCGCCAGGCCGTAGGACCATTCACCGTCCCGGATACGGCTGATCTCGGTGCCGCCCAGCGCGCTGATGGCCTCCAGGACGTGCTGGGCCGGTACGCCGAAGCGCGCGATCGCCGCCGCGTCCACCTGCACCTCGATGAGCGGCAGTCCGGTGATCTGCTCGACGGAGACATCCACGGCGCCGGGCACCTGTTGCAGCGCGGCGCGGACCTGCATGGCCGTCGCGCGCAGCGTGTCCAGGTCGTCGCCGAAAATGCGCACGCCCAGGTCGGCGCGGATGCCGGCGGTCATTTCGTTCATGCGCATCTCGATCGGCTGGCTGAACACGCGGTTCATTCCGGGGAAACCGGCGGTGGCGGCATCGATCTGCTGGACCAGCTCGTCCTGCGTGCGGGCCTGCTGCCATTGCGTGCGCGGCGTAAGCGTCAGGAATGTGTCGGTTACCTCGAGTCCCATCGGGTCGGTGGCGACCGCCGCGGTGCCGGTGCGGCTCCAGACGTGGCGCACTTCAGCGGGGAAGCGCTCGCGAATGAGCTTCTCCAGGGAGGTGCTGACGCGCAGCGACTCGTCGAGCGAAACGCCCGACAGCCGGACGGCGCGAACTTCATCGAGCTTGCGTTCCAGCCGATTCGTGACGACGTGGCTGTTCTCGCCCATGAGCATGAAGCCCAGGCCGTGCACGACTTCGCCGCGGCCGTCGGCGGTGACACCTCCGCGGCGGATCTCGTGTCCCTCGCTGACGGTGGCGACATCGCGGATGCGCACCGGCACACCGTCGACGGCCCGCACCACAATCTCGCCGATGCGTTCGACGGTGACTGTGGTGCTCAGTCCCTGCACGATGTGCAACTTGCCGGCCTGGGTGATCGCGCCGCCGCCGACGATCTGGTTGTCCTGCCGCAAAGCCTCGGTAAGGTCGTCGAAGGTCAGGCGGAACTTCAGAAGCTGATCGGGATTGACTTGCACCTGAATCTGGCGCTGCAAGCCGCCCCAGGTGTTGACTTCGGCGACGCCGGGCACGGTCAGCAACTGCGGCCGGATCAGGCGTTCATGAATACCGGTGAGTTCCAGCAGATCGCGGCTGGGGCTGGTGACGATATGGTGGAAAATCTCGCCCAGCTCGGTGGAAATCGGCCCCAGCTCGGGACGGCGGCCTCCTGGCGGGAGCTCCGGCGTCTGCAAGCGCTCCTGCACCATCTGACGCGCGAGAAAGATGTTCGTGCCGTCTTCAAACACCAGGTTGACCTGCCCGAACCCGAATTTCGACACGGAGCGAAGCTCGCTCAGTCCCGGCATTCCGCCGATCGCCCGCTCAATCGGGATGATCCATTGCCGCTCAATCTGCTCCGGGCCGAGCGCCGGGGCGGCGGCGTTCACCTGAACGATGACGGGCGTCGTGTCGGGAAAGGCGTCGATCGGCAGGTTCAACAGCGCGTGCACCCCCGTGCCGACGACGATCAGCGACAACAGGATCACGACGAACCGGTTTCGCAGGGACGCGCCGATGATTGCATTCAACATAAGTTCATCCGTCCAAGCGAACGCCCACCGGCAGCACGTTTTGGAAAGCTCGCGAGCGACGGACGCGACGGGCTGCGCGTGCGCGCACGGACACCGTCGTAGGATTCACGGCTTGCGAAACGGGGGATTCAGATCAGGAGTCGAATGCAGCCGGCGATTGGCGGTTCGCCGCTGTCGCTGCGACGGAGCTGGCCGGCGATGCGGGGGGTATCGTCCGAGCGGTCCGGCAGGTCGGCGATCAGGCTGGCGGGCGGCGCCGGCACGAGCGGAATCGCGACCAGCGGGGCAGCCTGCGGGATGCTGACCGTGCAAAAGCATGCACACGGCGCGGAGGAGTCGTTCGGCGACACCGGCAACGGCGGCGACTGCCCATGGTCGGGGCAACAGGAGCAGGGCGGCGCGATGGTGACGCCGCCGCAGCAGTCGACGGACTGAACCGCGGCATGGCAGATATACGGACAGAGCGCGACCAGCGCAGAGGTCAGGATCCTAGGGGGCTCTGAAAATCCCCGATGTCCGCGCGCTTTTTGATTGAGTTTGTGGCATACTTCTTTTCATGGAACGC
>CAYOHG010000335.1:0-4430 GCA_964403685.1 uncultured Planctomycetales bacterium | reverse complement strand
GTGCTCTACCGCTTCAATACCTGCCACACGCGCTACGCCGTGCTGGAGGAGTACGAACACCAGGCGCTGCGGCTGGCGGATCGGATCGTCTCTCCGTCGAGCGTGCTGGCGGCCGAGATGCGCAGCGCCCTGGGTGAGCGCCCGGTGGAGCTGTCGCCGCATCCGGTCGATCCGGATTTTCTGCGCGATTGCGGGGTTCGTCCACCCGAAACCGAAGATGTGCTCTATGTCGGCCGGCTGGAGGAGCGCAAAGGTGTCGAAACGCTGGTGCAGGCCGGAATCGCCCTGCTCGATGCATGCCCGGAGGCGCGGCTGCGACTGGTTGGCGGCGACACCGAGCGCGGCCCCGGCCATCCGTCCATGAAAGCCTGGTTGCAGCGGCAGATTCCGGCCCGCCTCGCCGCACGTGTGCTGTTCATCGACAAGCTGCCGCGCGCCGAGTTGATCGAGCAGTATCGCGCCGCACGGCTGTGCGTCTTTCCCTCGCACTTCGAGAATTTCCCCAACACCTGCCTGGAAGCCATGGCGCTGGGCTCGTGCGTCATCGCCGGCGATCACTCCGGCATGGCGGAGATGATCGAGGACGGGGTCAGCGGTGTGTTGGTCCGCTCCGGGGAGGTGGAACCGCTGGCCGGCGCCCTGATCGACTGGTTCCGCCGGCCATCCGCCGCGCGCCAGGCGCTGGGCGTTGCCGCCGCGGCCCGGATTCGGGCGTGCTACCACCCCGAGATCATCGCCGCCGGGCTGGGGTGCCTGTACGCCGGCTATGTCGCCGATCATCGCCGGCAGCTCGCCGAATCGCTCAATCCGCCGGCGGCGGCGCGACCCCCGCTGCATGCGCTGGCTGATCGGCGGGTCGCCGTCGTGATCCCCTGCTTCAATCACGGCAAATTCCTGCCGGAAGCGATCGAGAGCGTTCGCGCGCAGACGGTTGCGGTGAGCGAGCTGGTGGTCGTCGACGACGGCTCGACCGACGAACACACGAAGCGCGTTCTGGATCGGACCGAGCGGCAGGGAGTCCGCGTTATTCACCAGCCGAACGCGGGTCTGTCCGCCGCCCGCAACACCGGCGTGCGGGCTACAACCACACCCTTCTACCTGCCGCTGGACGCCGACGACCGCATCGCGCCGGAGTTCGTCGAATCGCTGCTTGCGCCGCTGCTTGAGGACGCGGCGTTGGGCTACTCGTATTGCCAGGCGCAGTTTTTCGGCGCCGCGACCGGCACGTGGGAGTGTCCCGCCTACGACCCACGCCGTCTGCTGGTCGAAAACCTGAGCGTGGCCAGCGCGATCGTGCGGCGGCAGGCGTTTGAGGAGGTCGGCGGCTACAGCCCGGACATGGTGCACGGATTCGAGGATTGGGATTTCTGGATCGCGCTGCTCTCGATCGGCTGGCACGGGCGCTGCACACCGCGCCCTTTGTTCTTCTATCGCAAGCATTCTGGCGGCTCGATGCTCAGCGAGACGCAGAAGCGTCGCCATGAAATGGTGCGGCGCATGATCGAGCACCATCGCGCCCTGTTCGCTTCGACCCTCGAAGTCGCGTTCACGCAGAAAGATTCGATGTTCTTCTCGGCGCACCTCGATGCCTGGCGGCTGCGCGAGGCGCTCGCGCGGCAGGGAGGTGCCGCCGCCGTCAGCACGTTGGACAACGAGCTGCATCAGGCGTTAGTGGCCAGCGCGGAGCTGAACTACATCGAGAATTCGCGGTTCTGGAAGCTGGTGCAATTGTTCACGCGCAACCCGCTGTATCGCGCCTATGCCAGGCTGCGCTTCGGGCCGGATTGGGATCGCCCGCCCGCGGGCGAAGATCCGCGCACGCGACTCGAGCGGATCAAGTCGAGCCGGGCCTATCGAACGGTCCAGGCGGTTAAGCGGTCCGCGCTGTACCGCCTGTATGCCCGGCGGAAGTACGGATCGGAGTTGGATCGACGGGCCGAACGGTAGAGCGGGAGAGAATGCGGCTGGGCACAGCGCGGTCCGATGGCAACCGTCCGCGGCAGGGTCGGCGAGATTTGCCCGGTATGTGTTTGCTATGATGGTCGTACGGGCCCGCGGCTTGGCCGGGGCGGGGCGCGGCGCGGGCGGATGGACTCGGCACGGGGTAATTTCAGGGAAAAGAGTCATGCATTCGGGTTTAGCGCGGGGCGTCATGCTCGGGCTGTTCGCTTGGTCGATCGCGGTTACCGGTCGGGCCGATGACCTCTCAACCCCCGGCCCGTACCTGGCCGGCATGACCACGCTGACGATCACCCGCCCCGATAGCACCACGTTCGACGCACTGCTGTACTACCCGGCGACTTCGGCGGGCATTGACGCGCCGCCCGATCCGTCCGGCGCGCCGTATGCGGCAATTTCGTTTGGTCACGGCTACCTTCAGCCGCCCGAGCGCTACGAATCGACGCTCCAGCACCTGGCCACGCGCGGCTACTTCGTGATCGCGACGCGCTCGGGGCTCGAGCTCTTTCCCAGCCACGCGGCCTACGCCGACGACCTGCGCATCTGCCTTTCCGAGCTCGAATCCCTCAACGCGGGCGCGTCGCCGTTCACCGACCTGATCGACACGGATGCGTTTGGCCTGAGCGGGCATTCCATGGGCGGTGGGGCCAGCATCCTGGCCGCCGCGGCGGATCCGCGCGTGCGGGTGGTGAGCAATCTCGCGGCGGCGGAGACGAATCCGTCGGCGATCGCGGCGATGGCGACTCTGGACCGCCCGATCTTCCTGATCTGCGGTAGCGAGGACGCCATTGTCCCGCCCCCGGTGCACGGGCAGCGGATGTACGACAACGGCCGCGGGGCGCGCCAGCTTCCGCTGATTCTCGGCGGCTCGCACTGCGGGTTCATGGATCGCGACGCGATCGTGTGCGACAGCGGCTCGCTCGGCCGCGAGCAGCAGCTCGAGATCACCCGGCGGCTGCTCACCGCGACGTTCCATCTCTATCTGAAGGACGACCAAGGGCTTGCCGTCGACGTGTGGGGCCCGGGTGTGGACGACGACCCGCGGGTGGAGACCCAGCTCCAATCGAACATCTCGCTGGGGCCGCAGTCGCTGGCGACCGAAGCCTGTCCCGGGAGCACGGTTCTCGTAGCGCTGGGCCTGAGCAATACGGGCGCGCTGACCATGCAGTACTCATGGCTCAGTGATGCCCAGGCGTGGGAGGTGGATCTGTCGCCGGAGCTGAGCGATCCCGTTCCACCGACCGGCTCGGCCTTCGCGACGGCGGCGATTTTCGTTCCGACCGGCCTGGGTACGAATGCTGAAACGGTGCTGCTGAGCGCGCGGTCGGAATTCGACCACGGCACGCGCGCGTTCGCGACCGTCTCGGTGGCGCGCGAGGTGCTGCCCGGCGACCTGAATGTCGACGGGCGGATCGATCTGGCGGATCTGTCCGCGCTGCTCGCGAATTTCGGCGCCGCCGGCGGAATGTCGTATGAAGACGGCGACCTGAGCGGCGACGGCGCCGTGGATCTCACCGATCTTTCGCAGTTGCTGGTCGTGTTCGGCCAGTTCTGATCGTAGCGCCGCACCAATCCGCAACACCCGCTGGCACGCGCTCCGCGGGTGCATCGTCCGTCATCGAAATGAGCCATAGCCGGCGGAGAGGCGCGCTCTTCGTGCTCCGGCCGAGCGGTCGAACTTGCGGAAACGGCCGATGCGGATACCAAGACCATCCGCACCGGCCGTGGTTCACTGCTGTACCAGGAGCGCTGCTAGTTGCAGTCGCGCCCGCATGCGACCAGTACAAGGCTCAGATCGTCCAGATTGACGGCCCCGTCGCCATTGACATCGCCGTCCTCAAACGCGGCACCGCTGGTTGTGCCGAAGTTCACCAGCAGTATCGAGAGGTCGTTGAGGTCGACGCGGCAGTCACCGTCGATGTCGGCGATCTCGCAGCCTGACTGCGGGCAGCCGCCGCCTACGACCGTCAGCGCCAGCGGCGACGGATACGACGCAGTGGCCGGATTCCCGTTCTGATCGGTATGTCCGATCTTCAGGCCGCGCGGCGTGCTGGCGTCGAACGCCGCCGCGCGCTGGAAACTGACGTTGGCGCTGCCCGTTCCGAGCGCGCGAAGCGTGACGATGTACAGGTCACTCGGGCCGCCGATGCCGCTCGCAAAGCTGGTGGTGTAGCCGTTGATGCTGGTCGCACCGAGGTCGCCGGCGGTTCCAAGAAGCTGCTGAAGGTCCGCCCGCGTGGTCACGAACGGGCCGACGGGCGAGACGATCTCGACTTGCACGACGCCCGGAGCACTGATGGCCAGGTCGTGCACGAACTGCATTACGCCATTCTGCTGGCCGGCCGTGCCGTTGGCGCCGCTGGTCACCTGGGCGCGCACCGTGACCAGCACGTCGTCGCCAACGTGCAGGCCGTTCAGCGGACGACCGCTTGGAACGCTGGTCGCGTAGGACACGTTGCAGGCGGTGCCGG
>CAYOHG010000334.1:0-4434 GCA_964403685.1 uncultured Planctomycetales bacterium | reverse complement strand
GGTGTGGGCTCGCCGTTGGTCAGGTGCAGCATGCCGACTTTGTGCCCAAGCTGCGTCAGCTTCGCGATCGTCCCGCCGCAGGTGATCTCCAGGTCATCCGGGTGCGGCATGGCGAAGATGATGTCGAGCTGCGGATGGGCGGTGGAATGAGCGTGCGGCTGGTTCACGATGTACTCCGGCGATCCGCCGTTCCAACGGGCGGGCGGTCGTGGAGATTCTTATTCGCGCCGGACGGAAAGTCCACCGGCCCCGAAAACCGCGGATGGAGGTTGCGCGCTGCACCGGTCGGGATGCCCGGCGCCAGCCGCTCGGCGGACGTTATCCGCGACTCTCAATCGCCGCCGCCAGCGGCTGAACGACGCGCGGCACGGCCCGCTCGGACGCGAAGCGCTCGGCAATGCGGACCAGTTCGCGGTGGGCCGCGACCAGGTCGCGCAGGCTGCCGAAACCCCAGTACTGCCGCGCGGTGACGACTACGCTGAGCGGGTTGGCCTCGTACTCGCCGGTGCGCACCTCGAACGTCGACGTGCGTCCCTTGATTTCCATGAACAACTGGCGATCGCAGTCGCCGCCGAGCGCCACACCCAGGAATGGCTGGCAGTCGATGATGCGCATGTCTCCGCCGCTGAGCGCCCCGATCAGCGGGTGATCGCCGAAAAGCGTCTCGGCCACGAGTTCATCGTGGTTGCCGCGGTACTCCAGCTCAAAGGTGAAGACTGCTTCGAGGTAGTCATAATCCAGATCGCTGAAACTCAGGTGCACCGGGGCCTGGTTGAGAATCAGGTTCGCGAACGCGAGGTAGCTGCCGGCGTCGGGCGCTCCGTAAAAGCCGAATCGCAGCGAGGCCGGATCCACCCGCACGTAGCGCCGTTCGGCCGCTTCGCTCGACTCCTCGTCGAGCACCAGCGTCCCGTCATCGCGGCGGCGAAGCCGCGTCATCCGCGGGTAGCCGCGGCGCAGTTGCTCGAGGAAATGCAGCAACGACTCGCGCGAGGGTGCCAGATCGAGCTTCATGAAGAGCCGCGAGCTGACACAGAACTCGTCGCACAAGGCCGCAAACGACCACATTCCCGCCACCTCCGCACCCCGGCGCGATTCGCCATCAACCGCCGCGATAGATACTATCGGATTGTGGCCCGAACGAGAATCGCGCCGCCGGTCGAGCACACGGGCTGCCGACCGCGCCGCGCCGCCGAAATCGAGCGACATCATGAACGCTGAACTGCTGGCCGAAGCGCGCGCCCTGGATGAGCAACTGATCGCCTGGCGGCGCCACCTGCACGCGCATCCGGAACTCAGCGGCCAGGAGCAGCAGACGGCGCGCTACATCGCCGGCGAGCTGCGCGCGATGGGATATGAACCACTGGAGCGCGCCAACGGCAGCCACGGCCTGATGGCCGAGCTGTGCGTGGACACAGGGGCCGCATTCGTCGTGCTGCGCGCCGACATCGACGCGCTGCCGATTCAGGAGGAGACCGGCCTGCCCTACGCCTCGCAGAACGCCGGCGTGATGCACGCCTGCGGCCACGACGCCCACGCCGCCATGCTGCTCGGCGCCGCCCGCCTGCTGCGCAATCGGCGGCACGAGTTGAAGCGAAACGTCCGGTTCATCTTCCAGCCGCATGAAGAGCTGTTTCCGGGCGGCGCGCCCGACATGATCGCCGCCGGCGCGCTGCAACAGGCCGACCAGATCTTCGGCATTCACATCAGCTCGATGCTCCCCAGCGGCCAGCTCGGCTCACGCCCCGGCGCGTTCATGGCCGCGGTCGACACGCTGCGCATCACGGTGCACGGCCGCGGCGGTCACGCCGCCATGCCCGAGCAGTGCGCCGACCCGATCGTCGCTGCCGCGAGCATCATCACCGCGCTACAGACCATCGTCAGCCGCAACGTCACGATCACCGAGCCGGCGGTTGTTTCTGTCACGCAGATTCACGCCGGCACCGCGGACAACGTCATCCCGCCGGCCGTCGAGCTCGGCGGCACCATCCGTACATTCTCCGATGCCGTGCGTAAGCTGGTCGCGCGGCGGGTGGAGGAACTGGCCGCGCAGATCGCCACGGCCCACCAGGCGCGCGCTGACGTCGCCGTCCATGCCGGCTATCCCGTCCTGGTGAATGACGCCGAGCTGACCCAGCGTGCCTTTGATGCCGCCCGCAGACTGGGCTTCGGTGACGGCCAGCTTCGAACGCTTCCGCCGATCGGCGGCGGGGAGGACTTCGCGTATTACTGCGAGAAGCTGCCGGGGAATTTCGTGTTCCTGGGCGCGGCCAATGAGTCGCTGCATACAACGTTTCCCCATCATCATCCGCGCTTCAACGTCGATGAGCAGGCGCTGGCCCTGGGGGCGGCGATGCACACGCAGTTCGCGCTCGACGCAACGCCGCGTTAGTCGGTTCGCCGGCCCATGTTCCGGCCGCCGAGGGAGTTGAGCGGATGGTGCTTCCCGACCCGATACGCCCGCCCGCCGACCGACCGGTCCCATCGGACGAGCCGCCGGCTCCGTCAGTCGACTCGTCGCGGGCGTCCCCTGGCCCGCCGACCCCGCCGGGGGATCCATCCCGCGATTCGTGCGTGCTGTGCGGGACGCCGATGCTGGGCGTTCACTGCAAGCGCATCTGCCCCAACTGCGGGTACCGGGAAGACTGCTCCGACCTGTTCTGAGGATTCCCCGACGAGGGTCGTTCTGCGCTGAAATCCGGCGGGTCGAAACCGCTACCGGCGAGCGTTTTACGCTTGCTTCCGCTCACAAGGTTTGTAATATGTTAGCCATTGCGATCCCCGCAATTATCGGAAGCGCTCACGGTTATCGCTGTATATGGGATATTTCCAGTTCAGTATACCCAATATATTGTATGCTAACACGTTACGTAAAAAGCGCGGAATGTGTAGATTCGGTTTGACGCCCCCTATATCCTGAGTTACCCTTCCTGTTGCCCCCAACATGTCAGGCACTTCCGCCTCCGCTGGGGGAACGTGAGGTTGCGGCAGGCATGACGCCGGCAGACTACCTCTGTTTCGACTGAGCTAAACTCCTCGGCGGAGCCACAGGGATGACCGTCACCGACTTTCGCGATGCTCGCTTTGCCGTCGCATGGATGGACGAAGAGCCGACGCTGACCGAGAACGCCCGCAAGGTGCTCGAAGCTCGCTACCTCAAGAAATCCGAGCACGGCGCCTGCGAGGAATCGCCTGGCAGCCTGTTCCGGCGGGTGGCGGAGACGATCGCGGACGTTGAGCTATCACATGGCGCCAGCCCGGTGGATCGAGAGCGCTGGGCGCACCTGTTTTACCGCTTGATGACCAGCGGCGACTTCATGCCCAACTCGCCGACGCTCATGAACGCCGGCCGCGACATGGGCATGCTCAGCGCCTGCTTCGTGCTGCCCGTGCGTGACTCGATCAACGACATCTTCGACAGCATCAAGCACACGGCCCTGATTCAGAAGGCCGGAGGCGGGACCGGTTTTGCCTTCGACGAGCTGCGTCCCACCGGCGACTTCATCAAGTCCAGCGGTGGCACCACCAGCGGGCCGATCAGCTTCTGGCGCGCGTTCAGCGAGGCGACCAACGCCATTCAGCAGGGTGCGTTCCGCCGCGGGGCGAACATGGGGATGATGTACATCCACCACCCCGACATCCTGAAGTTCCTGCACGCCAAGCAGGACCTCAATCAGTTCACCAACTACAACATCTCGGTGAAGGTCACCGACGCGTGGATGCAGGAGTTCCTGGCCGACCCCGATTCGCCGCACGTCGTGCGAAACCCACGCAACGGGAAGTGCTTCCTCATTCCCAGCGACGTCGACATCTGGAAATCCGACATCCGTTCGCTGCGCGAAATCGAATGTGTCGAGCCGCTTCCGCCCGCCGCGCACGGCGAGAACCCGGCCTACATTTACTCGCCCCGGCTGGCCGGCGAGCTGCCGGCCGAGCTGCGCAGCGGCTACTACACCAAGCGCGACATCTGGAACTACATCATCCAGAACGCCTGGCAGACCGGCGAGCCCGGCGTGGTCTTCATCGACCGCATCAACGAAGCCAACCCCACGCCGCACGTCGGCCGCATGGAAGCCACCAACCCCTGCGGCGAGCAGCCGCTGCTGCCCTACGAGGCCTGCAACCTCGGCAGCATCAACCTGGGCAACTTCGTGCGGCACGAATGCACGCCGCACGCGCATGTTGACTGGGTAGCGCTGCGCGAGTGCGTGCACCTGTCGACGCGCTTCCTGGACAACGTGATCGACGCGAACAACTACCCGCTGCCCGAGATCGATCACGTCTGCAAGCACAACCGCAAGATCGGGCTGGGCATCATGGGTTTCGCCGATGCGCTCTACAAGCTCAACGTCGCCTACAACAGCGACGCGGGTGTGCAATGGGGCGAGCGCTTCATGAAGTTCGTCAACGACGAGGCCCACAACTACAGCGAGC
>CAYOHG010000333.1:0-4439 GCA_964403685.1 uncultured Planctomycetales bacterium | reverse complement strand
GCAGGCCGGAGGTCAGCAGCCCGAGCGTGGTCGGTTCGGGGATCGAAATGAACCCGACGTTGTCCACGGCGATGTCGAAATTCGTGAAGCCGAAAAAGTACCCGGGCACAAACGTAGTGAAAGCAGCTCATCCACGCTCGCCAGCACGTCCGCGAAGGGGCGGTCGGGCGGGCGAATCGGCTCGAACGTGTTCGGGACTTCTGCGCCTGTGCCGCCCCAGCCTGGTGGATGTCGTTTTTGGCCTGCGCGGGACCATGCCGCGTCCGGCGCATGTTCCTTCGGGGTTGGAAGAGGTGTGGGCCCTGGTGAACTTCCCGGTCCGCTGGCTGCTGCTGGACGTGATCCTGCATCGCGACGTGGCGCGCGGCTGTATTCCGGGACTGAATGTTCACCTGTGGCGGCCGGACTTCGCGTCGACCGTCGGTGAGCGCTGACAGACGCGCTTCGTCCACGGCCCCAAGCTCCTGGTGCTGGGTTCGAGGCTCGAGCAGGCCGGTTCGCCGGCGTATGCGCGGCAGCCCGAGCTGCTGGCGCATCTGTTCGAGCGGGCGCAACTTGATCCGGCGTGCTTCCTGGGTTATCGCTGCGAAACGCCCTACCCGATCTGGCGGACCGGCTACCGGGTCACGCTTGATTTCGGATCGGCGAATTCGGAATGAACCGGCCGGCGGCGGCGGCGCGCGGCGGCCGCGTGAGAACGAAGCCGTGCCTTGTTGACAGTTTTTTCCTATCTAGTTATCGTTCCTAATTGATGAGCGCGCCGCCCAGAGTCAACCCGCAAGAGACTGCGCGACGGGTCGCGCAGTTCAAGGCGACCGCCAGAGAGCGAGGCATCAAGCTGACGCCCCAGCGTCTGGAGATCTTCCGAGAGGTTGTCTCCAGTCTGGAACATCCGGATGCCGACACCGTCTATCGCGCCGTACATGCACGCATGCCGACCGTCTCGCGCGACACGGTCTACCGGACACTGTGGATGCTCAGCGATCTGGGTCTGCTATCCACGCTGGGCGTCCGCCGCGACAGTGTTCGGTTCGATGCCAATCCCCGCCGGCACCATCACTACGTCTGCATCCGATGCGGCTTGACGAGGGACTTTGAAAGCGACGAGCTTCATGCGCTGCGCTTGCCCGCTGCGGTCAAAGCGCATGGCAGCGTGCTCGCCACGCAGGTCGAGGTGCGGGGTGTTTGTGGGCGCTGTGCCAGCAGGAGTCGTGCGAAAGCTCGCACTGTCATTCGTGGACCGATAGGCCGGAAAGGATTAGGCCGTGGCTGACGAGAGAACGACGGAGAAGGCCGGGCTGTGCCCCGTTACCAGCAGAGGCATTACGAACCGGGACTGGTGGCCGAAGCAGTTGAGGCTCTAGCTTCTGCACCAGCATTCCGGCAAGTCCGACCCCATGGGCGCGGGTTTCAACTACGCCCGAGAGTTCAAGAACCTAGACCTGGCGGCCGTGAAGAAAGACCTCGCGGCGCTGATGACGGACTCGCAGGACTGGTGGCCGGCGGACTTCGGTCACTACGGCCCGCTGTTCATTCGTATGGCGTGGCACAGCGCCGGCACCTACCGCGTCGGCGACGGCCGCGGCGGCGCCGGCCGCGGCCAGCAGCGTTTCGCGCCGCTCAACAGTTGGCCGGACAACGTCAGCCTGGACAAGGCCCGCCGGTTGCTCTGGCCGATCAAGCAGAAGTACGGCCGGAAAATCTCCTGGGCCGACCTGATGATCCTGGCGGGCAACGTCGCCCTCGAGACGATGGGATTCAAGACGTTCGGCTTCGCGGGCGGCCGCGAGGACGTCTGGGAACCGGATCAGGACGTGTACTGGGGCGCTGAGACGGCTTGGCTGGGCGACAAGCGGTACTCCGGCGACCGCGATCTCGAGAATCCGCTCGCGGCCGTGCAGATGGGCCTGATCTATGTGAACCCGGAAGGCCCGAACGGCAACCCGGACCCGCTTGCGGCCGCCCGGGACATCCGCGAGACCTTCGCCCGCATGGCGATGAACGACGAAGAGACCGTGGCGCTCATCGCGGGTGGTCACACCTTCGGCAAGACCCACGGCGCCGGCGATGCCAAGCTCGTGGGCCCCGAACCCGAAGCCGCCGGCATCGAGGAACAGGGCCTGGGCTGGAAGAGCAGCTTCGGCACCGGCAAAGGCGCTGACACGATCACCAGCGGCCTGGAGGTTACCTGGACCACCACGCCCACGAAGTGGAGCAGCAACTTTTTCTGGAACCTGTTCGGCTACGAGTGGGAGTTGACCAAGAGCCCGGCCGGTGCACATCAGTGGAAGCCGAAGGGCGGCGCGGGTGCGGCCACCGTGCCGGATGCGCACGACCGGTCCAAGCGGCACGCACCAGCCATGCTGACCACGGACCTCTCCCTGCGATTCGACCCGGTCTACGAGAAGATTTCGCGACGGTTCATGGAGAATCCCGATCAGTTCGCCGACGCGTTCGCCCGGGCCTGGTTCAAGCTGACGCACCGCGACATGGGCCCGCGGACGCGCTATCTCGGCCCGGAGGTCCCCACCGAGGAGCTCCTCTGGCAAGATCCCATTCCCGCCGTCAATCACAAGCTGATCGATGCACAGGACATCGCCGCGCTCAAGGGCAAGGTCCTGGCCTCCGGCTTGCGGGTATCGGAGCTGGTCGCTACCGCGTGGGCCTCGGCGTCGACGTTCCGCGGCTCCGACAAGCGCGGCGGAGCCAACGGTGCGCGCATAAGACTGGCGCCGCAGAAGGACTGGGAAGCGAACCAGCCGGCCCAGCTCGCCAAGGTGCTCAAGGTTCTGGAGGGCGTGCAGAATGCCTTCAACAGCACGGCGTCCGGCGGCAAAAAGGTATCATTGGCTGACCTGATCGTGCTGGCCGGATGCGCCGGCGTTGAGAAGGCGGCGAAGAACGCTGGTTTCGAGGTGACCGTTCCCTTCACGCCGGGACGCATGGACGCCTCCCAGGAGCAAACCGACGCGGCTTCCTTCGCCGTGCTCGAACCTGTCGCCGACGGCTTCCGCAACTACCTCAAGGCCAGGGTTTCAGTGCCTGCCGAGCACTTGCTGGTCGACAAGGCCCAGTTGCTGACGCTGACGGCGCCGGAGATGACCGTTCTCATTGGCGGCATGCGTATGCTGAATGCCAACGTCGGAGGGTCTCAGCACGGCGTCTTCACCAAGCGGCCAGAGTCGCTCACCAACGACTTCTTCGTGAACCTGCTCGACATGAGCACGACGTGGAAGGCGGCCGCGAACGACGAAAACGTATTCGAGGGCCGAGATCGCGCAACCGGCGCGCTCAAGTGGACCGGCACACGGGTCGACCTGATCTTCGGTTCAAATTCCCAGCTCCGGGCCTTGGCGGAAGTTTACGCATGTAAAGACTCTTCCGAGAAGTTCGTGCACGACTTCGTGGCGGCCTGGAGCAAGGTCATGAACCTTGACCGGTTCGACATCGCTTGAAGCTCCCGTAGCGCGGCTGCTCCCGCGATTGTAAGGGTCTCCGTGGAGTGAGGTTGCGGCGATGTCGCGGGGATCCCAGGCGGCCTGACTCCCGGTCTGCTTCGTCGGCGATTCTCCGATGCGCTGGCGGCTGACGCGGCTCGCTGCCCCGCGGGGTCGCTTGGTCGCCGACGCTTTCCGTCGGCGCCGGGGGAATCGTTGGGCCCCCGACCACCCGACACTCGTTCGCCTGTCGCGTTGAGCAGCTCGGCCATAGAATCCGATCCAATTCAATAGTTCACCGCCGCGGGGCTGCGGCTGGCGGCGGCGATGATGCTTTGGGCGGAGCGGGCCGCCGACCGCAATCTCGGGAGATTCGCAACATGATGTCCGATCGAGTCAAGCAGATTCTGAGCTGGTACGAGGCTGACAGCCCCGGTGTCCTGGCGAACCTGCGGCGCCTGCTGGGCACGGGGACGCTCCGCGACACCGGTAAGCTCGTGATTTTGCCGGTGGACCAGGGTTTTGAGCACGGGCCGGCGCGCAGCTTTGCGCCCAACCCGCCGGGCTACAACCCGCACTATCACTTCGAGCTGGCGCTGGAGGCCGGCTGCAACGCGTACGCGGCCCCGCTCGGTTTCCTGGAGGCCGGCGCCCGGACGTATGCCGGCGAACTGCCGCTGATCCTCAAGCTCAACAACAACGAATCGCTGTTCGGAACCAAGAACCCCAGCCAGGCGATTACGGCCTCGGTGGATCATGCCCTGCGGCTGGGCTGCGCGGCGATCGGGTTCACGATCTACCCGGGTTCGGCCAACGCACAGACGCAGTACGAGCAGCTCAACGGCCTGGCCGAGGAGGCCAAGAGCGCCGGGCTGGCGGTTGTCGTGTGGAGCTACCCGCGCGGCGAGCAGCTCAGCAAGGACGGCGAAACGGGGATCGACGTGTGCTGCTACGCGGCGCAGATTGCGGCCCAGCTTGGTGCGCACATCATCAAGGTCAAGC
>CAYOHG010000332.1:0-4453 GCA_964403685.1 uncultured Planctomycetales bacterium | reverse complement strand
CCGGCCGGTGTTATAGACGCTAAAGGTATAGGTGAGCAGGTCGCCGCTCTCGACCGACTGGTCGATCATCTGCACGATTTCGGCCGCGAGGTCCTGGTAGTCGCTGGGCGCATAGACGAACACGCGGTTCGAGTAGGCCTCGGGGATCACCGAGACCTGCACGGTGTTCTGCCGGGCGCCTTCGCGCTCGATCACCTTGGCGCGCAGCATCTGCTGGATGCTCTGGGCGACCTGGTCGGCCCGGACGTTCTTCAGGGTGAAGGCCTTCGGCTCGCTGGTCGGCAGTTGCGTGGCCTCAATCTTCTCAACCAGCCCGTCGATGAACGGAATCTGGTCGGCCGGGGCGATCACCACCAGCGTGTTGGTGTTCGGCTCGGCGAAGGCCGCCGGCTGAAGCTCGCCGCGCTTGGTGTTCTTCTTGATGCCCGCCAGGAAGAGGTTGACCTGGCCGGCGACGGTCTGCGCGTTCAGCACGCGCAGCGAATAGAGCTTGGTCTGAAGCTGGTTGGTGTTCTGTGCGTCGAGCTTGGCCACCAGCGTGGTGATCTGCTCCAGCTTGCGCTTGGGGGCCTTGATGATCAACGTCATGTTGCTGGTGGTGACGTAGACCTCCTCGGCCGGGTTCTGGTTGCGCTTGCTGCCCTTCACGCCGAAGACCTCGTTCAGCATGCGCTGCACGTCGGCGGGGTCGGCGAACTTCAGGTCGATCGTGACGACGTTGTCATCGGGGCCGGGCACGTCGATCTGGCCCACCACCGTGCGCACGTCGGCCAGCACCTGCTCCGGCGCGGAGACCACCAGCCGGTTGGTGCGCGGGTCGGGCTGCACGGTGAAATCGCGCAGCGTCTGGCTCTTCGAGCCCGGCGGCACGCCGCGCAGCGCCGCGACCATGTCGCGCACCAGTTGCAGCACCTGCGTCGCGTCAACGTGCTCAAGCTGGAAGAACTCGATCTTGCTGCGGGCGGTGGCGGACTGGTCGAACTCGACCGCCCAGCGCTTGATCTCGTTGAAGTCTTCCTCGCGGCCGCCGACGATCAGCGAGTTGCTCAGCGGTTCAGCGCTGAGCTTGAGCGTGCGGGCGCGGATCTTCTCGTCATACAGCGTGCGCAGCGTGTTCAGCACGGTGTTGGCGTCGGCGTTCAGCAGCGTCACGGTCTTGAGCGAATCGGCGGTCGACGGCTTGTCGAGCTGCTCCAGCAGCCCGGCCACCATCTCGTGCACGAACTTCGGCGCGTTGACGATCACCTCGTTCAGACGGGTCTCGGCGGTGATGCTGACCTTGGCCCAGACATCCTGCCCGCGCTTGTTGCGCACCTGCGTCCCCAGCACCGAGTTGAGCTGGTTGGTCAGGTACGAGGCATCGGTGTTGCGGATCGGGTAGTTGCGCTGCTCGGGCATCAGCTCGGCGGATTCGGCTGTGAACTTGGCGATGTTCTCGTCAACCAGCGTGATGGAGTCTTTGGGGACTGTGTAGATCAGCGTCTCGGTCATGCGATCGGCGCCGAACACGAATCGCAGTTTGTCCGGCCGCGGCGGCAGCGCGGCGGCGGCCTGCGTCAACTGCTGCGCCAGGTTCGCCACGTCGAGTCCGGGCAGCTTGCGCACAATCGTCTCAACCGGCGGCGCGGTCGCCTCCGCCGCGACGGTGATCGGTACGTCGTATTGCGTCAGCAACTGCTTGGCCGCGGTAACCGCAACCTGCGGCGCCGACACGATGAGGCGATTGGTGCGAGTTTCCGGGGTGACGCGGACGCGCTCGGCCGTCGTGCGTCCGAACTGCGCGATCATCCGGCCGACCAACTGGTCCTGAAGCCAGGCCGCGGCTTCGGGCGCCGCCGCGTGCTGGAGTGCGAGGAACTCAGTCTGCTGCACGATCGGTTCGCTGGCGGCACGGTATTCCTCGAGCAGACGGCTGGCTTCGTCCGCCACGTCCTTCGAGACGGTCATCAGGATGGTCTCGGTGGACGGGTCGGGCTGAAAGCGCGCCACCACGCCCTGTGTCCGCGTGCGGTCCTGAAACGCGCTGCTCAGCCGGGTGGCGATCGCATTGGTGTCCGCGCCGGGCAGCTTCACCAGCAGGGTCGTGATGCCGCGGTCGTTGAGCGTATCAAGCTGCTCGATCAACGCCTGAATCTCGGCCTGCTTGCCGGCCGGCGCATCGACCACCACCTGCGTCCCGACGATCACCGTGCGCACCTGCGACCCGACCGGACCGCGCGCCCCGCGCCGCGCCATGGCCGCCGCGTCGAACAGCGCGCCGATCGCGGTGACGACTTCCTGCGGCGTGGCGTTCTTGAGCGTGTAGAACTTCCGCTCGGGCTGCTGCGCGGCGACCTTCTGGTCCATCTCGCGGGCGAAGTCGGCCACCTTCTTCACCGTCAGCTTGTCGGCCTGAATGATCAGCGAATTGGTGACCGGCTCGGCCCGCACGCTGGTCGGCACGGCCCCACCGCCGCGCGGACCGCGCTGCGCCGGCGGCAGCAGGCCCTGGGCGTACTCCGCCACCGTGGTCGCGTCGGCCTGCTCCAGCGGCAGGATCGTGATCGGCGTATCCGCGATTTCCTGATCCAGCGTGGTGACGAGCGCGGCGATTTCCTCAATCGCCGGGCGGACCGACTGCACCACGATCTGATCGCCGAGCGTGTCGATGAACACCGGCACCTGTCCCAGCACCGGATGGCGATAGTTCGGGTACATCTGCCGCAGCGTCGCGACGATCGCGTCGACGCTGCCCTTGTTGACCGCGATGAATTGCAGCTCGGGCTTGGGCGAGATCGCGTTCTGATCGGCCTGGCGGATGGTCTCTTCGACCTTGGCCCACTCCTCCTCGCCGCACACCACGATCAGCATGTTCGCTTCGCGCAGCGGAATGACCCGCGCCGTGGCCGGGACGGCGGCCGCTCCCGGCCGGCCGCGCCCGCCGGCGCGCGGCCTTGCGGCCTCGCCGGAGAGAACGGCGTTGGCCAGCTCGGCGGCGCGGTCGGCGGTGATGGTGGCCAGTTCGATGACGTGGCGGACGTCGTCTTCGGCCGGCACGTCGAACTGTGCGATGATCCCGGCCACGCGCTCCATCTCGCTGCGGTCGGCCAGCACGTAAAGCGAATTGCTGGCCGGGTCGGGCAGGATGGTGATCGAGCGCAGCCCGCTTGAGCCCCGGCCCGCAGGCCCCGCGGACGTCCCGCCGCGGGCGATCTGCTCAACCAGCGGCTGAATGTCGGCCGCGTTGGCGTGCTCGAGCTTGAACGCGCGGTAGTTCGAAGGGGTCGGCTGGTCGATGCCTTCGAGCATCTCCTGAACGCGCTTCACACCGTCGTCATTGGCATAGACGATCAGCGAGTTGGTCGATTCGTGCGCGAACAGGCGAATGGTCTTCTTGGCCCGCTCGTACAGATCTTCGACCACGATCTCCTCGGGGTTGGCCTGATTCTGCTGCGTCGGCGGACGCCGCGTAGTCGTGCCGGGCCGCGCCGGCGACGCGACCGTGCGCGTCAGGCTGCGCGCAGCGCTGCCCTGTTCCTGCTCGAAGATCTTGTTCAGAAGGTCAGCGATCTCAGTCGCGTTGCCGTGCTGAATCGGCAGCACGGTGGTCTTGAATTCGCCGATGTCAGGCTTGGCGTCGACCTTCTTGATGAACTCCTCGATCTCGTCGAGCTTGTCCACCGCCGCCTTGACGATCAGGGTCTTGGTGCGCTCGTCGGCCACGAACTGCACGGTCGGCTCGGTTGAGGCCGGCTGCTCGAAACGCCGCGTCTGCTGGTTGAAGACGCGCTGCGGCTGGTCGAGCGAGAAATACTCGCGCACCATCTGCTCGATCTGCCGCACGTTCGTCTTGATCTCGATGAAGCGCGTCTCGCGCGGGTCGAATCGCCGCGTCGAGGTGAGCTGCATCAGGCCGACGAAGCGGCGGACGTCCTTGGCCAGTCCGCTGATGCGGACCTTGTTGGTCTGACCGACGACGATCGGCAGGGCATAGTCGGGCATGCTCGGGCTGAGCAGGTCGCGCACTTCCTCGGCGCTGCGGCCCTTGATCTGCATCTGCACGGAGCAAAGCTGGTAGTCGCGCAGCGCCGCGGCCTCAAACGCCTCCAGCGTGTCGAACATGAATCCCAGCTCGAGCACCTTGGTCAGCTCGCTGAGCGGAACAACGTAGACGTAGTTCTCGTCCTCGGCGAAGAACGCGCCCTGCTCCACCAGCAGGTGGTTCAACTCGTCGATCGCCTCTTCCTTCGTGTAGCGGCGGCTGCTCTCGTAGGTCAGCGTGCCGGTCACCAGCGTGAGCGAGTCCTCGCCCGACATCAGCGGCTTGCCGATCCGCTCGACGAAGTGCTGGATCACGTCCTCCCACTGCGTGTCGTTGAAGGCGAACCACTCGGTGCGGCCGTCGGCCGGCGCCGGCGGAGCGGCGACGGGCATCTCGTCGTCGTCGAGTTCGTCGGGGCGGCCGGTGCGATCG
>CAYOHG010000331.1:0-4454 GCA_964403685.1 uncultured Planctomycetales bacterium | reverse complement strand
GCTTCAGGCCGCACATCCACGCCAGCGTGCGCTCGACACCCAGCCCGAAGCCGCCGTGCGGGACCGTTCCGTAGCGGCGCAGGTCGAGGTACCACTCGTACGGCTCGGTTGGCAGGTGCTCCTCGGCCATCCGCTCCAGCAAGCGCTCGAGGCTGTCCTCGCGCTGCGAGCCGCCGATGATCTCGCCGTAGCCCTCCGGCGCCAGCAGGTCGAAATTGTTGACGACGCGCGGGTCGGCGTCGTTCTGCTTCATGTAAAACGCCTTGCATGAGCGCGGGTAGTGCGTCACGAAGGTTGGGCGGTCGTGCAGTCGCGCGATGATCGTCTCGTCGGAGCCGCCCAGGTCGCCGCCCCATTCGAACTCCGCCGCCAGCTTCATGTGATTGGGGATGTTGCGTGCGTCCTGCTCGCGCTCCGCCAGTTCCTCGCGCGCGTCGACGATCTCCTGGGCCAGCTTTTCGACGCGCCATTTCTTCGTTCCAGAGGCGACTCGCTCGGCCTCCATCGATTCGATCGATCTCTTGAGTGCCTCGATGCGCGCGTGAGTGCTCTCCAGATCGGCCGAGAGCATGTCGCGCACCCGCTGGCTGTGCAGGATTTCCGCCGCCTGCGAGTACGTGAGGCGATGGAACGGCTTCTGCACGCGGCGCAGCGCCTCCACGTCGCGGCCGAGCAGTTGCAGTTCGGGCGTGCGCTCCGCGAGCACGCGCTGCGCCAGGTAACAGACGAAATCCTCGGCCAGTGCGAGGACTGCGTCCAGATCCGCGTACGCGATCTCCGGCTCCACCATCCAGAATTCCGTCAGGTGCCGCCGCGTCTTGCTGCGCTCGGCACGGAACGTCGGCCCGAAGCAGTACACGTTGCGGTGCGACATGCAGGCGGCTTCGAGGTAGAGCTGTCCGGTCTGCGCCAGGTACACCTTCTCGCCGAAGTAGTCCACCGTGAACAGCGTCTGCGAGCCTTCACCAGCCGAGGGCGCAAAGATCGGCGTATCGATCAGAACGAAGCCGCGCTGATCGTAGAAATCGCGGATCGCATTCACCAACGTCGAACGCACCCGCAGGATCGCCCACTGGCGCTTCGAGCGGAACCACAGGTGCCGGTGCTTCATCAGGAACTCAATGCCGTGCGGCTTGGGCGTAATCGGGAAGCCGGCAACGGATTGCACCGGGTGGACGTCGCTGGCCGTCAGCTCATAGCCGCCTTCCGCGCGCGGCTCGGCCTTCACGACGCCGCTGACGTGCAGCGAGGACTCCTGCCCGAGCCCCGCGGCCTGCTCGAACGCCGCGCTATTCGCATCGGTCTTTTCCAGCACGCACTGACACAGCCCCGTGCCGTCGCGCAGCAGCAGGAACAGCAGCTTGCCGCTGGAGCGGCTGTTGTACAGCCAGCCGCTGAGCGTTACCGTCTGCCCGACATGTTTCGAGAGTTCAGCGATGGTCGTTTGCGGGGCCATGCGATGCGGTCCTTTCCGTGGTCGGGTCAAAGCCGAACAAGTGTACGCAACCTCCCGCCGCTCGCCAGAGCGCCCGGCGGCGCTGCTCGGAGCCTCGCCGGGGCGTTGCTGCTGGCGGCGGCGGGCCTGACGAGCCTCGGCTGCGGCGCGGCGGGGCGCAGCAACGTGCGGATCACGCTGGCCGGGGCGCAGATACCTGTGGAGCTGGTCGAAAGCTGGCTGGATTCCGCCCGCGGCACGCGCTTCTCGACCGAGCGCCACCAGCCGGTGTACCTGTCGCAGAACGGGTTTGAGGCGTTGGCGCGCGGCGAGGCCGACATCGCCTGCACCGACCGCGTGCTGACGCCGCGCGAGCGGGCCGAGCTGTTCGCCGGCAAGCCGATCGAGGGTCGGCGGGTCGGGTTCTACGGCTTCGCGCTCTATGTGAATCCGGCCAACCCGCTCGACAGCATCTACAGCGGCCACCTCAAGCTCGTTTGTCAGAAGAAGATCACGGACTGGAAGGACCTTGCCAACCAACCCGTGACGCGCCTGGAAGGTCCGATCCGCATTCTCGGCCCGCGCAAGAGCACGCGCGCAGGCGAAATGCTCGCGCGGCAGGCGCGTATCTGGTTCGCCGACCCGACCTGGGAGGTGCTGGACACGGACGCCGAGATCGTCGCTGCCGTCGAGCAGGATCCGCTCGCGCTGGGCGTGGCCAGTGTCGGGCTGGATCGGGGCGTGCGTTACCTCGGGCTGCGGATGGAGCGCGGCGGGCCGCCAGCGTTTCCCTCACTCGAGGAGATCGAGAGCGAGCGATACGGCCTGGCCAAGGTGATCTATGTCTATTCGCTCGCCCCGGCTCGCCCGGACGTACACAGCGCCATCGAATTCCTGTTCAGTGAAGAGGGTCGAACGGCCATCGAGCAGACCCACGTCTGGCCGATCTCCGCGTCCACCAGCCGCGTCGCATCGTAATGAACGGTCCGCTGCGCATTCGTGAAGCCAGTATCTACCCGCTGGCCATTCCGCTGCGTTTCGCCTTTGAGCACGCCGCCGCGGCCCGCCGCGTCGCCGATCCGGTCGTGCTGCGGCTTCAGGCCGAAGCGCCGTACGGGGATGTCGAGGGCTTCGGCGAGACGCTGGCGCGACCCTACGTGACCGGCGAACGGGTCGACAGCGTCATCGACGACATCGAACACCTGTTTTTGCCGCACCTGCTGGAATTCCGCGCCGGTTCGTTCGGCGAGGCGGTCGAATTCGCCGACGCGCTGCCGGCGCTGATCGACGGGCGGCTGGTCCACGCGGCGCGGGCCGCGGTCGAGCTGGCGTTGCTCGATCTGGCGGGCCGGGCGTTCGGCCGTCGCGTCGCGGAGGTGGCCGGCTGGGTGGATCGAGCCGGGTTTGCGCCGCCCGGAGCGCTGCCCGCGGCGCGTTACTCGGGAATCGCCGTCGGCCGCGGCGCGAAGCTGAGCTGGGGGCTGCGCGTCCAGCGCTTGTACGGCCTGCGCGATTTCAAACTCAAGGTTGCCGTGGAGGGCTGGGAGCAGCGCCTGGAGCGGGTGCATCGCCTCCTGGCCGGCGCGCTGCGCCGCGGGCGCGTCACTCTGCGGGTGGATGCCAATGGCGCCTGGACCACGGCACAGGCCGCCGCCGCGATCCCCGTCCTGGAAAAACACGGCGTCGAAGCGCTGGAGCAGCCGCTGGCCGTGGGGGCCGAAGCGGAGCTGCTGAGCCTGCGCGAGAGCGGCCCGATCACGCTGATCGCCGATGAGTCGCTGACCACCGCCGAAAGCGCCGAGTTCCTGATTGAGCAGGGTGCCGTGAGGGTGTTCAACGTGCGCCTCGCCAAGAACGGCGGACTGCTGCCGGCCCTGAGGATCGCCGCGCTGGCACTGGCGGCCGAACGCGACGTGCAGCTCGGCTGTCTGGTGGGCGAGACCAGCCTGCTGGCGGCGGCGGGCGTTGCGTTCCTGGAATGCTGCCCGAGCGTACGCTACGTCGAGGGGGCGTATGCCCCGTTTCTACTCGCCGAGGACATCACTCCGCGCCCGGTGCGCTTCCACTTCGGCGGTCGAATGCGGGCGCGAGCCGGTTTCGGGCTGGGAGTCGAGATCGACCGCGCCCGGCTCGAACGGCTCGCGGCCCTGCCGCCGCGGCGGCTGCGGCTGTAAACCGCTGCGCGAGCCGGACTCGATCGTCTCCGTCGCTCCGCCGGTTACGGGCAGGTCGTTCCGAATGCCGTCAGCATGGTGCTCAGGTCGAGCAGGTCGATGCAGCCGCTGCCGTCGAAATCGGCTGTTGGCTCGAAGTCCGGCGAACCGGCGCATGCGCCGAAAGCGCTCAGCAGCACCGACAGATCGAGCAGGTCGGTCACGCCGTTGCCATCCAGGTCCGTCGGGCAGCTCGGCGCGCAGACCTCGGTAATGTGCAATTCGTCGATCGCGGCTTCGACGATCGAGCCCGAGCCCTCGTCCGCGGCGACGAATCGCAAGCGGACCTGATCCGTCGGCGCGCCGAAATCGAACGGGTTGAAACTGAACATCTTCCAACCGCCGCTTGTGTCCGGCCCGGCGGGCCCGACCGTCTCGACGTTGGCCCAGGTCTGACCGTCGTCGAAACTGATGTCGACGATGAACACGTCTTCGTTCGGCGAGCTGCCCTGATCGTTCGAATACCAGCGCTCGTAATGAATGCGCGGGTCGGTCGCGCCGCTCAGGTCGAGTCGCGGGCTGGTGAGCGTGGTCTTTCCGCCGTCCACATCGAACGCGCCGAGCGTGGCGCCGGCGTTCCCGTCGGTCACCCAGCACAGCGCGCCGTTGATGGTCACGTCGTCGCCGGGCTGGGCCGCCGTCGGCTGCGGATCCATGCGGTTCCAGGTGCCGCGGACGGCGTCGTCGTCGGCTGCCCCCGCCACCCAGCCGCTGTCCACCTCCAGCGAATCAAGCAGGAGCGTGCGGACGGCCGGCAGGGCCAACGGCTCCAGGGGCGCTCCAGGCGGCTCGCGTACCGTCAGCCC
>CAYOHG010000330.1:1055-4478 GCA_964403685.1 uncultured Planctomycetales bacterium | reverse complement strand
CCACAGGGCCAGGTCGCCGCGCAGCCGCAGCAGCTCGGCCCGCAGTGCGAGCAGCGACCGTTCGCCCGGTCGATCGCCCAGCAGCCGCTCGATCGCGGCAAAGGCAGCGTCGGCGTGCTGACTGGCTTCGTCGGAGCGGCCGAGGTCGCGCGCCATTCGGGCGAGCTTGCCACGCAGCCGCAGCAGGTCGAGCTGCACCTCAAAATCGTCGCTCTCGCGTGCCAGCGAGGAGAAGCGTTCGTAGGCGTCCTGGAGCAGGGCCTTGCGCAACTCCGCCGCCCCCAGCAGCGTGCCGAGCCGCGCCGCGACGTCATCCATCAGGAACTCGGCGACTTCGCGGGCCTCGCGAAATCGCTGGCGGGCGTCGGCGGCGGCCGCGTCGGCGCGGCGGTGGGCCTCGGCCTGCTGCTGGTAGAGCGCGCGAAAGACCACCGTCGACCCCGCCAGCAGCCCTGACAGAAGTACGCCGACCGCGATCGCGGCGCGATGCCGCTGCACCGATTTGCGCAGTCGATAGAGGGCGTTGTCGCGTCGCGCGTCGATCGGCTCGCCGGCCAGCCGCCGGCGCAGGTCGCGGGCCAGCTCGCCGGCTGACTGGTAACGGCGCTCCGGCGATTTCTCCAGGCACTTGAGCACGATCGTCTCGGCATCCTCGTCGAGCGCAGGCAGCAGCTCGCGCGGACGGCGCGGCGGCGTCTGCACGATCTCGTTAAGCACGTCGCGCATGGCACCGCCGACCTGGTAGGGGAATCGGCCGGTGAGCAACTGATAGAGCACGACGCCGAGCGAGTAGACATCGGTGCGCAGGTCCAGTTCGGCAATGCGGCCGGCGGCCTGCTCGGGGCTGGCCCAGGGCAGCGAGCCAACGAACTGCCCCGTCTGGGTCATGGGCTCGTCGGCGGGGTGGTCGTCCTCCGGGTGGACCGAACGCGCCAGACCGAAATCGACCACGCGCGGCTCGCCGGAACGATCAACGAGGATGTTCCCGGGCTTGAGGTCGCGGTGGATCACGCCGTGCAGGTGGGCCGCGTGAACCGCGTCGCAGATCTTGGCGAACAGGGCCAGGATGCCGTCGATTCGAGCCCGCGGGCTGCGGCACTCCTGCCGGCTGATGTGCCGATCGAGCGGCTCACCATCGACGAAATCCATGACGTAATACGACCAGCCCGCGCGCGTGCCGCTCTCGTGGATGGTGACTACGTTGGGATGCGAGACGGCCGCGAGGATCTGCACTTCACGCTCGAAGCGCGCCCGGT
This sequence comes from uncultured Planctomycetales bacterium, assembly GCA_964403685.1. Taxonomy (GTDB): domain Bacteria; phylum Planctomycetota; class Phycisphaerae; order UBA1845; family Fen-1342; genus CAYOHG01. The sequence goes on along the minus strand of CAYOHG010000330.1, from coordinate 3,222 downwards.
CCCTGGCAATGGAAAGCGGCCGCTCGCGAAGAACCTTGATCGCCACGGTGCGCTGCGTCGAGCGCTGCAATGCCCGGTAGACCACGCCCTGGCCGCCGCGGCGGACTTCGCCGAGCAGCTCGTACTGTTCCCACTGAAGCGGGGCCGCTGTCGCGGCGAAGCCGGCCCCCACCGACGAGCCGCCCGCGTCACAACGCTGGGCCCCGCTGGCCTGCCGGCGGGCCGCGTCGATCAGGCGAAACTCAAAGCTGGAGCTCACGTTTGCGCACTCCGCCGGATGACGCGCCGCGGCCTGCCCACTGCATCAAGCGACAATCGCCGTGCGGGCTCACGCCGAGCCGCTCAGAAATCTCGAGCCGGGCACCAGCAACTCGCGCAGCCGGTCGTGGGCCCGCGCCCGCAGCATGAAGACCGCGCCCGGCGAGCGGGACATGGCGGTAGCCACGTCGGCCGCGGGGCCACCTTCCAGGTCATAGAGCCGGATCACTTGCGCGTAGTCGGCCGGCAGCGCCCGCAGCGCCGATTCGAGCAGTTCTTTGAGTTCGCCGTGCGCAGCGCAGCGACTGGGCGTAGTCGAGCTGCAACCGAGTTGGTCGAGTAGCGTCTCGACCGTGTCGGCGCCGTCGCGAGCGCGGTCGGCCTGGATTCGATCGGTCGGCTGCGGTCGCTTGAGCCGTTCGAGCTCGCGAATGGCATCACGCAGGTTGTTCTCGGCCACACGGGTCAGCCAGCCGGCAAACGCCGACGGCCCCTGATCGACCAGAGCGCGGATGCGTAGAAAGGCCTCGAGATAAGTGGTTTGCAATACGTCGTCGGCATCCAGCACCGACTGCCAGCGCGACGGGATGGTGCCCGCGATGCGGGCGCGCACCTGCGGTCCGAACTCGGCCAGCAGCGCGGCCAGCGCGTTGTCGTCGCCGCCAATCGCGGCGGTCAGCGTTTCGGCGATGTCGCTCCCCATGTCAGCGGCCCATTGTGAGTACCGCCGCAAGCGGTCGCAACCGGAAATTCGCGCTTCGCGTGAGTAATCGGTCCTCGGCGGCGCTTGTCGGAAGAGGCAGCCAAGGCTGTTCCGCGTGAGCCGGGGGGTTCGCGAGGGTTAGTCCAACGACGAAGTGTGTTCGCGGCGCAGGAGCACGCCGCGATTCCCGATGCGACTGTCAACAAGAAGGAGCCGCAGATGCAACCGATTCGAAGGATGGTTCTGGCGGGAATGGTCTGGGTCGCGCTGGGGGTGATCCGCGCCGATGCGCAATCGCTGGTCGGCACGGCCTTCACGTATCAGGGGGAGCTGACCAACAACGGGCAGGCCGTCGACGAGGACTGCGATTTTCAGTTTCGCCTGTATGACGCCGAGGTGCTGGGCAACCAGGTCGGCGCGATGGTGCCCGTGAACGCACACCCGGTTAAAAACGGGCGCTTCACGGCGGTGCTCGATTTCGGCGCACACTTCCGCGGGCAGGCCCGCTGGCTGGAAATCGCCGTGAAGCTGACCAAAGACGGAGGCGTGTATACCACGCTGACCCCGCGGCAGGAACTGACGCCCGCGCCTTATGCGATCGGCCTCAGCCTGCCCTTCATCGGCGAGATCGACACCAATCTCGGGGCCGCCTTCGAGATCGCCAACAACGATTTCGGCTGGGCGGGCGTGTTTCGCAACAACAACCCCGCCAATACCGATGCGGCGCTGAACGTGACCTCGATGAGCGGCCCGGCGGGCCAGTTCTTTCACGATGCCGGCGGATTCGCCATCAGCGCCCGGGTCATCGGCTCGGCGGACGGCATTTACACCGAGTCCCCCAGCGGGCGAGCTCTCTACGGAGTGATCACCGATCCCGCGGCTGCCGCCCCGGCCACGGCGCTGCGCGGCGAGAACCTCTCACTGCAAAGCGGGATCGCGGGCGTCTGGGGCTCAGCCGCCGGCAGTGGCTATGGCGTGCGCGGCACGTCATTAAGCGGTCGGGGCGTCTTCGGCGAGGCCACGTCGGACTTTGGCTTCGGCGTTTACGGCAACGGCGCGGGGCGCTCCGGCATCGGCGTCTATGGCATTCACCCCGACGGGTACGGTCAGTCTCCCGGCGTTGACGGCGTGACCCAGTCCGCCGAGAGCAAGGCGGCCGGCGTGCGCGGCCGCGTGGACAGGACCGACCGATCCGGTAAGGTCGGG
>CAYOHG010000330.1:0-1045 GCA_964403685.1 uncultured Planctomycetales bacterium | reverse complement strand
GGGGGCGGGGGGGGGCGGCGCCGCGACTTCGACTCACACCTCCGGTGTCCCGACCTATGGCGTCTACGGGACGAGCGCCGCCTACAAAGGCGTCGGCGTGCGCGGCGAATCCACGACCGGTGTCGAAGGCCAAGGCCAGGAAATCGGCGTGAGCGGTGTCGCAACCAACATCGGCGGCGAGGGTGTCCATGGCGAAGGCACCTACGGCGTGTACGGGCTTGGAAACGACGGCGGCGCCGGCGTCAAGGGCGAGGCCGGCAACGGATCGACTTTCGGCGTGTGGGCTATCGGTGGGATCGGCGGACGGATCGGCGCCCCGGCTCTGCGCGCCGATGGCGGCGTCGATGGTCCCGCGATTTATGCCCTTGGCGGCCGCGCGATCGAGGGTGAAGGCACTGAATTCGGCGTTCGCGGAGTGACCTGGGACGAGTTCGGCTACGGCGGCACGTTCACGAACTACGCCGAGGACGGCGTCGCGCTGCACGCTACCGGGCGCACGGAGATCGACGGCGAGCTGTCGTGTCATGTGCTGGAAATCCTCGGCGCCGACGTGGCTGAGAAGTTTCCCGTCACTGAGGCGGTCGAGCCGGGAATGGTCGTGGCGATTGACCCGGCCAACCCGGGCAAGCTCTGCCTGGCGCGCGGCGCCTACAACCGCTGCGTCGCCGGCATCGTCAGCGGGGCCAATGGCCTGCCGGCTGGCACGATTCTCGGCCATCTGCCGGGCAGCGAGGATGCACCCGCGATCGCGCTCACGGGCCGCGTGTGGGTCAAGTGCGACGCGTCAGGTGCGGCGATCGAGCCAGGCGACCTGCTGACCAGTTCGGACACTCCCGGCTTCGCCATGAGGGCGTCCGATGCCAGCCGAATGCACGGCGCGGTCCTCGGCAAGGCCATGACCGGCCTGGCGCGTGGCGAGCAGGGAATGGTCCTGGTCCTGGTTAACCTCCATTGAGCCGAAGCGCGAGTGCAGCACAAGAGCCGCGGGAGACCACGCTGCGTAAGCCGTGCAAAAGGAGTCTCAGCATGTGTCACAGGATTCGAG
>CAYOHG010000329.1:0-4479 GCA_964403685.1 uncultured Planctomycetales bacterium | reverse complement strand
GTTGCGCCCCGCCGCGCGGGTTTGCGCCCGGTGTGAACCCGGCGATCAGCAGCGCGTGGCCGGCGTTGCCCTGCACCTCAAGCTCCGCCATATCGACGGACTCAAAGGGCGCAGCAGCTCCGGGCGGCCACTCCGCCGGCACGCCCTGGCGGAAGCGCAAGTTGATGTTGCCCGTGTTCTTCGGGTCGGCGATCAGCGTGAACTGGGCAACGGTGGATTTGCCGCCCAGCGGTGCCCAACCCGGACTGCCGAGTGCGATCGTCTGGATGACCACATTTGCGGGCATGCCCCGCCGGTCCGCGATTTCGATACCCCTCGCCGGGTTAACGGTTCGAGACATAACCCGAGGCGGTTTTGTTCGATGGCCGCCCCGGGTTATGTCGCGCGCGACGGTCTCGCGTCCGGCGGGTTATGAAGTGCGTTAACCCCGCGGTCGGAACGGGCGAGAGACTCAGAGACTTTCGCCAGCGGAGGCCCGGCAGTCGCCGGATAGGGCCCGCCCGTGAGCGCGCGTGCCGCGCCGGAAGAGACCGGCGGCGGTCCAGCGGCATCGCTAAACCCTTGCGGAAACTCGCGATAGAAACGACAACGCCCGGACGTCTCCGTTCGGGCGTTGGGTCATAAATCCTGGGTCGCATCTTTTCGATACGACGTTTCAAGTAGAGGGAACGCGACGCTCTTCGAGCGCACGGCGATGCGGCATCAGAGACTCCCGGTCGCCGCGGGCTAGCCGGGTACGATCATTCGGTTCGGACGTGCAGGCTCGGGTTATGCGGGTGTCCGGCGGCGATGCCGCAGATTCAAACGCGCGATCGCATCCCAGGTAGCTGGAGAGTCTGCGCTGCGAGGTCATACGCACGGTCCTTCAGCACGTGAAAGAGCCTCGCTGTGTCGTCCGCCAGGATCTGGACGACGCCGTTCTCAACCTCCAGCCCGTGGGCGACGTTGCCCAGCTCCTTGGTCACGCGGCCGCCATGATGCGCCAGGGCGTTGCGGACTAACCGGGCGACGGTGACAGCGTGATCGCATAGGCACGACTGGACAAAGCTCTCGCCGAAGAGGCGTTTGGCGGCGCCGATGATCTCACCGCCCGGCCTCCAGTCCTGACCCTCGCCAGAAGCCAGCCCGATGCACTGGCGGGCGAAATCCTCGAACGTGTGATAGAGCGCCGCATAGCAGATTCGCTGTGATCCCCAGATACTGATTGCAAACTCCTGGTCGGGAAGCAGCTCATGCCAGTGTACGTTCGTACTCGACCACATCGCGTCGGAGTCGTCCCGCGCGGATGACGCAGCCTGAGCGATCTCTCGAACGGCGTCGCGTAACTTGCGTCGTGCAGTCTCGGAAAGGTCGCCGCCCATCACCTGCAACAACCGCGATTCGATGGCGTTGCTCACGGCGACCGAAAGCGGTTCGTGCTTCTTCAGAAACCCCTGCATCTGCGATCTCAGGCACTCGATCATGAGCCACGGGAACCGGTGCGTGTTCGCGATCGCCTTCCAGTTCATGCACAGCGAAAACGTGGGGTCGTCCAGCTTCGAGCCTCGTGTGAGTTCGCGGATGCGCCGCGACCACGCGTGATCGAAGAAGGACGCGTATGCGTCGAATCGATCGTCCACTCGGATGGGAATCGTAAGATCGGAATCGCTGTCACCCGGCATTTGGCGCCTCCGCGTCGCGTGCCTTCTCTGTGGGGTCAGACCGGCCAACATGATAGCGACAGGAGCTCCCCTCCAACCGCGACGCCGTGGTGACCACGCGACGTTCGTCCGAGGGCGGACATTCGAGCGACGTTCGGCATAGATGACCGGGTAGAGGGCGGGCTCCTCCCGGCCTCATGACTAGTTCGCTGCGTGAGTCTGTCCGATGCCCGCTAAGCCGTCGCCGTCCGAATTCACGTCCGATCTCGGTCGCCACGAGATCGCCCGCATTCTCGCGCAGGGCGTGCTTCGTTGGCGCCGCCGCATGCATGCGGCGGGCCTGGGCACCCCGCGAGAAAACCTCGGAAATCGCCTTGAGCTTTCCCGCGAAACGAGGCTCAGTGTGTCTGACGCTACCCGCGGGTTATCGCCGCGGGATGTTGGAGACGACGCATGAGCCTCAACATCGCGAAGGAGCTGGCGGCGCTCGAGCGTATGTCCGTTGGACACCTCCACGAGCGGTACGCCGCCGTGTTCGGCGAGCCCGCGCGTAGCCGGCACCGCCAGTACCTCATCCGCCGGATCGCGTGGCGGCTCCAGGCGAACGCCGAAGGCGGCCTGAGCGAGCGGGCGTTGCATCGCGCCGCCGAACTGGCGGACGAGGCCGACGTTCGCGTCACGCCGCCGAAACGGGCCACCACGGCGGCGTCCGAACGCCAATCGCCGGGCAAGAACGCCGTTTGCGTTGCCGTCGCGACCGACCCGCGCCTCCCGCCGCCCGGCGCTGCGATCACGCGGAAGTACAAGGGCCGAACGCTCAGCGTGACGATCCTGCCCGACGGCTTCGAGTACGACGGGCAGCGCTACCACTCGCTCTCGTCCGTTGCGAAGGCGATCACCGGGTCGCACATGAACGGCTTTCGGTTCTTCCGGCTGGAGGGCGGATGATGGCCCGCCGGCGTGCCGACGTCCACCCCTCGCCGAAGGGCGGGGTGCGCTGCGCCATCTACACGCGCAAGAGCAGTGATGAGGGCCTTCAGCAGGAGTTCAACTCGCTCGACGCGCAGCGCGAGGCCGCAGAGGCCTACATCGCCAGCCAAAAGGCCGAGGGCTGGGTGTGCCTGCCGGAGTGCTACGACGACGGGGGGTTCACGGGCGGGAACATGGACCGCCCGGCGCTCCAGCGCCTGCTGGCCGATATCGACGCGGGAAAGATCGACTGCGTGGTCGTCTACAAGGTCGACCGCCTCAGCCGCTCGCTGATGGACTTCGCCAGGATTGTCGAAGTCTTTGAGCGGCACAACGTCTCGTTCGTCTCGGTGACGCAGCACTTCAACACGACACAGTCGATGGGCCGGCTGACGCTGAACATCCTGCTCTCGTTCGCGCAGTTCGAGCGCGAGATCATCGGCGAGCGTATCCGCGACAAGATCGCCGCGTCACGGCAGCGGGGGAAGTGGACCGGCGGCACGCCGATCCTCGGGTACGACGTCGACCGGTCGAACGGCAGCCCGAGGCTCGTGGTCAACGCGACCGAGGCGGCGCGTGTGCGCGAGATCTTCGAGCTCTACACCGAGCGCGGATCGCTCCTTTCCGTAGTGCACGAGCTGCGTCGTCGCGGCTGGAGGACGAAACGCTGGACGACGCGGTCGGGCAAGGCCAAGGGCGGCCACGAGTTCGACAAGTGCAGCCTCTACAACCTGCTCACGAACCCGCTGTATGCCGGCAAGGTCCGGCACCGCAGCGAGGTCTACGACGGCGAGCAGCAGGCGATCGTGCCCGACGATCTCTTCGGCCGCGTGCAGGCCCAGCTCCAGCACAACGGCCGGTCGGGCAGCGCAGAGGTAAGGAACCGCCACGGGGCGCTCCTGCGGGGGCTGCTCCACTGCAAGGCGTGCGGGCGCGTGATGACGCACACGTTTTCGAGCCGCGGGAACAAGCGCTACCGTTACTACACCTGCACAAACGCGATCAAGCGTGGGTGGGACGACTGCCCGACTAAGTCGCTCCCCGCCGGCGAGATTGAGCGTGCGGTCGTTGACCAAATCCGCTGCATCGGGAGCGACCCGGAACTCCTGCGCGAGACGCTGGCGGAAGCGCAGCGGCACGTCCAGTCGCACCTGGAGCGCATCGCGGTCGAACGCTCCGGCGTCGAGCGCGGTTTGGCACGAGCCCACGCGGAAATCCGGCGTCTGGCGGCCACCGGCGAGCCGTTCGCTGCCGCGACGGACCGAATCACGGATCTGAATGACCAGGCTCGCGCGGCGGACCGCCGGCTTACCGAGATCGCCGCCGAAACGAGCGAGCTTGAGCGCGATCTGGTCGGCGAAGCGGACATCACCGCGGCGTTCACCGACTTCGAGAACGTCTGGCAGGCGCTCAGCCCGCGCGAGCAGGCCCGCCTGATCGGGCTGCTCGTTGCCCGGGTCGAGTTCGACGCGGCCGACAGCACGATCGAGATCACGTTCCACCCGACCGGGATCAAGGCCCTGGCCGGAGTGGCCCGCGGACCCGGCAAGCACGTGGAGGACGCCGCGTGATCAAGGTCAAGCGGAAGGTATGCTTCGCTCGGCGGGAGCACGGACGGCGCGTCGTCGTGAAGTCGGTCTCCGCCGCCACGCCGGACCCGCCCGCGGGCCGCATCCCGCGCATCGCACGCCTCATGGCGCTGGCGATCCACTTCGACCGGCTCATCCGCGAAGGCAAGATCACCGACCAGTCCCAGTTGGCCCGCCTCGCCCACGTCACGCAGCCCCGCATGACGCAGATCATGAACCTCAATCTCCTAGCGCCAGACATTCAGGAACAACTCCTTTCGCTGCCAGTAGTTACGCGCGGT
>CAYOHG010000328.1:0-4520 GCA_964403685.1 uncultured Planctomycetales bacterium | reverse complement strand
TCCACGTCCGTATCGGTATCCAGCACGCCGCAGCCGCAGATTCCCGGTTCGGTCTTGTTGGCGTCCTCGGAGCACTCATCGCTGGCGTCGGGCGTGCCGTCATTGTCCGCGTCGCTGACGAAGCCGGCGTCGACGTCGGTCAGCGTCGTGCTGGTCGCGACCGTGACGATGTCGGTGCGCCCGAGCGCTGGATCGGCATCGGAATCGAGCGTGTCGTCGGCGCCCTGGTCCCGCAGCGTGAACGCCAGCCCCGCCGGCGCGAAGAAATAGACCACGTACCCGCCCGCAACCAGCTCGCCGACCGAATACAGCCCGTTCACGTCGGTCGTCGCCGCGCCGGAGAACTCGTCATCGTCGGTGCCGGCGGCCGCATCCGCCCCCACCGAGAAGATGGTGACGCTGACGCCCGCGAAACCCGCGTCGGCGCCGTTGAACACGCCGTCGCCGTTCAAGTCGTCGAAGGCCAGCCCGCTGAGACCGCCGAACGGGTTCATGCCGGCGTCGCGCACGACGTCGTCGTCCCCGGACTGAACGGTGAATACGGGCGTGCGTGCCGTCGCGGGATTGGCGTCGCTGTCGGTGTCGTCGTCGGCGCCCTGGTCGTTGCGGACCAAGCCGTATCCGGCCGGCGGCGCGAAGGCGACGAAATACGACCCCGGCGGAAGACTGGCGAAACTGTAGGTGCTCGTCGTGTTGGCCGTGTTCACCGACACATCGTCCCCGGTTGCCGGCAGTCCGTCGGCGCCCGCATCCCACAGCGTGACGGTCGCGTTGGCCGGCAGCGCCCCGTCGGCGGCTTCGCGCACCCCATCGCCATCGACATCGTTGAAGACCTGTCCGCGGACCGTCACCACGCTGAACAACGCCGCGTCGAAGTCGTTGTCCGTTTCCCCGACGGTGATGGTGAACACAGTGGTCTCGAAGGTGGCGGGGTCGAAATCACTGTCGACCGAGTCGTCGCCGCCCTGGTCGGCGGGGCTGACCTGGTAGCCGGCCGGCGCGGTCAGCTTCAGGAAACGCGACTTGGCCGCGAGGTTCTCGAACGCGTAGGCACCGTCCGCGTCGGTCACAGCGCTGGCGACCAGCACGTCATCGCCGCCGCCTGAGACGCCGTTGCCGCCCGGATCCCACAGTTGGACGGTAACGCCGGCCAGTCCGGCATCATCGGCATCCTGAATGCCGTCGCCGTCGAGGTCGTTGACCACCCGGTCGCCGATGGCGGTGGGTACGATCAGCCCGCAGTCGATGTCATTGTTCGGGTTGGTTCCGTCGACGGTGAAGACCGGCGAGTTGCCGTCGGCGTCGGCGTCGCTGTCGACCGTCGGATCCGCACCCTGGCTGCGGGCGGCGAAATCCAGTCCGGCCGGGGCCTCGAACTGCACATAGTACGTTCCCGCGTTCATGGCGAATGAGTAGTTGCCGCTGCCGTTCGTGCTCAACGTGAACAGCACCACGTCGTCGCCGCCACCGATCTGAGCATCGGCCCCCAGCGACAGAATGCTGACGGACACGCCCGCGGCGGCGGATTCGCCGGCGTCCTGAATCCCGTCGCCGTCGGCGTCCAACCAGACCAGATTCCCGACCGTCGATTGGGCGGAGGCGTTGAGCGCCAGTCCCAGCGCCAGCAGCGCCAGCCCCGCTGCCCGACGGCGCGTCCCTCCCAACGACACCACGCACTCTATGCCGTTCATGATCAACCCCTTCGCTGGTAGCCGGTTGCGATTCCGCCTGCTCGTTAATCGCTCCGCGCGGTTCGATCAAGAGCCAGCGGCCGCCGCAACCGGCTGCCTGGGCCGGCTTCCTGGCGCGTACTATCGGCGTTTGCGGCCGGTCGGGGTGACCGAAACCGTCGGGTCGGCGCCGGGCCGGCCGGGCGGCGCTGCGCGCCCCGTACGCTTCGGACAGCGTGCCGGTAGAATCGGCTGTCAGCGATCGGCGTTCCCCGCCCGCGCGGGAGCCTCGGGTACGGGCATAGCGCAGAGTAGCACGTTGCGCGCCGTTGGGTTCCGCGAGTCGGGCCCCTGGTTTGTGCAACGATCGTTGGCGCCTGGCGAGACGGAGGTGGCGGATGGCGAAGGTGACGGGCCCGGCGGATGAGCTCATGACCGGTATGGCCGCCGAGCGGGCTGATGGCGACCCGAATCCGACGACCATGTCGGGCATCCCGATCGAGCGGGTTTATCGTCCCGCGGACGTGGCGGAAAACGACTACGCCGAGCACCTTGGCGACCCCGGGCAATTTCCCTTCACGCGCGGGTTTCACGAGACGATGTACCGCCAGCGCATCTGGACGATGCGCCAGTTCGCCGGTTTCGGCAGCGCCCGGCAGACCAACGAGCGCTTCAAGTATCTGCTCAAGCACGGCCAGACCGGGCTGAGCACGGCGTTCGATCTGCCTACCCTGATGGGGCGCGACTCCGACGATCCGCTCTCGCTCGGCGAAGTCGGCAAGTGCGGAGTCGCCATCTCCTCGCTTGAAGACATGCGTGTGCTGTTCGACGGCATCGATCTGGGGGCGGTCAGCACGAGCATGACGATCAACGCGCCCGCGGCGATCCTGCTGGCGTTCTACATCTGCGTCGCCCGTGAGCAGGGGGTACCCCTAGAGAACCTGCGCGGAACGCTTCAGAACGACATTCTCAAGGAGTTCCACGCCCAGAACGAGTTCATCTACCCGCCGACGCCCAGCGTCAAGCTGGTGATCGACACGATCGAATATTGCACGCGGCACATGCCGCAGTGGAACACCGTCAGCATCAGCGGCTACCACATCCGCGAAGCGGGCTCGACCGCGGCGCAGGAGCTCGCGTTCACGATCGCGGACGGCATGTGTTACGTCGAGCAGGCCGTCGAGCGCGGGCTGGATGTCGACGCCTTCGCACCCCGACTGAGCTTCTTCTGGGACGTGCACAACGAGTTCTTCGAGGAGGTCGCCAAGCTGCGGGCCGCTCGGCGCATGTGGGCCCACATCATGCGCGACCGCTACGGCGCCCGCAACGAGCGCAGTTGGTGGCTGCGCTGCCACTGCCAGACCGCCGGCGTATCGCTCAGCGAGCAGCAGCCGCACGTGAACATCATCCGCGTGGCCTACCAGGCCCTGGCCGCGGTGCTTGGCGGCACGCAGAGCCTGCACACCAACAGCATGGACGAGACGCTGGCGCTGCCCACCGAGCACGCCGTCAAAATCGCGCTGCGTACCCAGCAGGTGCTGGCCGACGAGACCGGCGTCACCCGCACCGTCGACCCGCTCGGCGGCAGCTATTTCGTCGAGGCGCTTACCAACCAGATCGAAGCTCAGGCCCTCGAGTACATCGACCACATTTACAGCAACTATGGCGGCGTGCTGCCGGCGACCGAGGCCGGCTATTTCCGCCGCTCGATCGCGGACGCTTCGCACCGCTACGGGCAGGAATTCGATCGCGGACAGCGCGTCATGATCGGCGTGAACAAGTACGTGGAGCACAACTACGAGCGTATTCCGATTTTGAAGATCGACGCGGGCGTGGAGCGCGAGCAGGTCGCGCGGCTGCGTGCGATGAAGAAGGGCCGCGACGCCGAAAGACACGCCGCCGCCCTGAAGAAACTGCGCGCGGAGGCCCGCGCGGGCGTCAACGTCATGCCTGCGCTGGTCGAGGCGTCGGCGGCCCTGGCCACGGTGGGAGAGATGACCGAGGCGCTCAAGACTGTCTACGGTTCCTACGACGGGGGGCCGGAGCTATAGCGTTTCTTGCCGGCGGCGAGGTGTCGGCAAGCGGCCAGGGGCGTGTCGGCGAGGCTGGATTGGACTTCCGCTCGATGACGAGAATTCGTCAGCGAATCGGCGCATTGCCTCGAAGCAAAAGTCGATCAAGTTGCGATCCGATCAGAGCCTATTCAGGGGGAGTCCCAAACCCGCCGGAGTGGTCGGTGGATGGCGGATTGTCGTCACCGCTGCGCGTCCGGTGAAGCGTGGGGCTAGGGGGGGCGAATTGCGGCCCACGGTGAAATCGGCAGCCGCGCTTCTTGCAAATGTTCCCCGGCGCTGTAGCATCCGATATTAACACAGTCCATTGCGGGTATGGCGCGTGGGCGCGGACCGGTCGCTGACCGGTAAACACACAGTAATGAGTCGGCTTCTCGGCTCGACAACGATCTTTGTCCTGAGCGAAGGGAGACGAGGATGACTAGGTATGTTCGGGGGGCGCTTCTCGTCGGAGCGGCCAGTGTCGCCGTTGGGTTGCTCGCGGGCTGCCGCAACCACATGCCACATGCATTCACCTGGGCGGCCGGTGGCGACGTTCAACCCACACACGCCAAGCCGCCTGAGGGTGGCTACTACAGCAACTGGGATCCATTCGCCGTCGAGCTGGAAGTCACGCCGGTTGACGACGTGAATCCGGTCCAGACCCAGCACATCCTCATCGCGACGGTCAAGGATAAGGACGGCAAGCCGCTGCCCAATCGCCGCGTCGAGTGGATGATCGCCGAAGGTTCCGTTGGCGACATCGTCGAGGTGGACGAAAGCGGCTGGCGCGCCAGCC
>CAYOHG010000327.1:0-4526 GCA_964403685.1 uncultured Planctomycetales bacterium | reverse complement strand
GATCATGATCTCGCGATCGAGGCCGGCCTGCTTGAGCAGCCGCTCGGGCAGCGTCAGCCGCCCCTGACCGTCAGGCTCCAGCGGGTAGCTCTGAGACAGCTCCCAGAACACGAAATCGCCGGCGTCATCCGTGAGCAGTTCGGGCTGCGGCAGTCGTTGGTGCAGCTCTTCGAAGCGCTTCTCGGTGAAGATCGTCAGCGTACCTTTCCGCCGGCCGGGCACGATGAAAAACGCATCTCCCTGCTTGGTCTCGTGGATCTTGCGTTGCAGCCGAAACGGAATCCCGATGCGGTTCTTGGCGTCGATCGTGGCCTCGTAGCTGCCTGCGAACATGGCCGACTCGAGCTCGCATCGCCGCGCCCCCGACTGCGAAGCGCCGACCCACTGCGTGGACCGATGTGGTCTTAAGTGAAAGGAAGTGTATCACATTCCCTGAGGAATGCAAGCCAGATTGCCCAGATTTCCGCGCACGCGCCAACCACCACTTTGGACGATGACGCTTCCGCTGAAGAAGAGTCCTATAACATCATTGCACCGGCGTGTATCGGCATGTGCCAAAGCTGTCGGCGACGCGGCGTTCGCCGTGGCTACTACCCGAGGCTCATGGGGCGGAACTGCGAGGCCGCCAAAGCGTCGAAACCTGAGTGTCCGCCGTTATCTCTGGGTGGGGCTTGCCATGCGGTTCATGCTGTTGTCGGCTATTGCGTGCGTTTTGCTGGGCTGCGCCGCGCGCCAGAACCGGGCGTACACCTCGAACTCCGCCACCGTCGACACTTCGACTACGCCGCCGTCGGCGCTGGCTGGTGCTGAGCCGGTGGACTCGCGGATGCGCTGGTTCGTCACGGGACACGTGCGCGACAGCGCCGGCGGGCCGCTTGCCGGCGTCGAGATCACCGCGCATTGCGGTGCGGGCACGTTGCGCCGAACCGGACTTGCCGCCACCAATCAGCAGGGCGAGTACACGCTTGAATTCGGGCCAGGCGTGTGGTTCATGGGCGATTCGAGCAATCTCCAGGCCGCCACCATCGCGCCGCACAAGCTCGGCCTGTTCGAGCGGAATCTGCATCGTCAGGGCGATCTGCTGATGGCCGCGCGCCCGCCAGATGAGTCCGAGCTGCGCGCCTGGGGAGCGGCTCCGGCGACGGGCACGGCTGCTTCTGCGGCGGACGAGGCAGCTCCCTCCGTCGGTGACGCCCCCTCTGGCGCCAGCGACGTTCCAGCGGGCACCGGCGACCTGTCGTCGAAAGACGCGCACGCCGGGGATTCGAAGCGGGCCGGCGGCGGAGACCGAGACGATGGTCGCCCGGTCGTCTTGCCGAACAAGCCGGTGCGGATCGACTTCGTCATGATTCCGGCCGGCGCGATCCGCGGTCGGGTGGTCGATGCCAGCGGCGCCGCGATCGTGGGCCACTACGTTTCACTCAATGCCGACGAGCTGCCTCCTTCGTCCAGCGCTCTGGCATCGATGAAGACTGATGCCGCCGGCAGCTTCCGGTTCAGCGAAGTGCCCAGCGGTCCGGTCTGGCTGAGCATCCGCGACGTGCATGACGTGATGAATGAGCTTTGCGGTGACCGGCTGGAGGTAAGGCCGGGGCAAAACACGGAAGTCGAACTGACATACTTCCCCGGCCCGCCGGCGCGTGTGATGATGAGGCGCGTATCTCCGTGAGTGCGTTTTGCGCGGGATCCGCGGAGTTCATCGGCGGGTCCGCGCCGCGAGGCTCGAAATCGCGGCTCTGCCGCGTGTATCGTGCCTGGTTGCGGACGCGCTTGGGCGTGCGCCGTGACGCGCGCGGCTTGTCCGGCCGGCGCGCGGGCCGTCCAGCAGTTGAGTGCAAGGAAGAGCGTCACTCAAACACTGTGACGCGATAGGCAAGCAGGGCGTACCACCGCAATCGCAGCGCTGATCACACCAGACGACGAGGCCAGAACTTGAACCAGGCCCGTTGCGTTCTACGCCTCCAACAGCATCCGCGCCGGTTCCTCGGTGCACTCCTTGATGCGCTTGAGAAACGTGACGGCCTCGCGCCCGTCCACGATGCGGTGATCGTACGTCAGAGCCACGTACATCATCGGGCGGATGACCACCTGCCCCTCGCGCACCACCGGGCGATCCTGAATCGCGTGCAGCCCGAGAATGCCGCTCTGCGGCGGGTTGAGGATCGGCGTGGACATCAGCGAGCCGAAAACGCCTCCGTTACTGATGGTGAAGGTTCCACCCTGTAGTTCCTCGGGGGCGATCTTGCGGTCGCGGGCGCGCGCCCCGAAATCGGCGATGGCCTTCTCGACCTCGGCGAAGCTGAGGCGCTCGGCGTTTCGCAGCACCGGGACCACCAGCCCGCGGTCGGTGCTGACGGCGACGCCGATGTCGTAGTAGTTGCGGTAGACGATGTTCTCTCCGCGGATCTCGGCGTTGAGCGCGGGAATGGCCTTGAGCGCGTCGATGGCGGCCTTCACGAAGAACGACATGAACCCCAGCTTGACGCCGTAACGCTTCTCGAATGGCTCCTTGTGCTGCGAGCGCAGCGCCATCACCGCGGACATGTCGATTTCGTTGAAGGTGGTCAGCATCGCGGCGGTCTGCTGCGCCTGCACCAGCCGCTCGGCGATGCGCTTACGCAGCAGCGTCATCGGCACGACATCTTCGTCGCGCGGGCCGGCCGGGTGGATGCCGCCGGTCGCGGGACGCGGCGTCGCCGCGGGGGTGTCGGACGATCTCGGCGTACGCAGCTCAGCGGCGGCGTGTCGCAGGACGTCTTCCTTGAGCAGCCGCCCGCCGGGCCCGGTGGCTTCGACCTGCTGGGCCGAGAGCCCGTGCTTCGCCAGCGCGTGCCGGGCCGCGGGCATGACGCGCAATTCGGCTTCCGGGGGGGGCTGGCCCGCCGCGGAAGCATCCGCCCGCGCGGCGCGGCGGCCGTCCGTCGCGGGAACGCTGATCGAAGCGGCGACCGCCGCCGATTCGTCGATGACGGCGATGACCTCGCCGACGGCAGCCGACTCCCCTGCGCGCTTGAGGATGCGTGCGATCCGGCCGGCGGCGGGGGCGGGCAGCTCCATCGAGGCCTTGTCGGTCTCGATCTCGACGAGGATTTCGTCGCGTTCGACGACATCGCCCACGGCCTTGGTCCAGGCTCCGATCTGCACAGCGGTGATCGATTCGCCGGCGCTGGGAATCTTCAATTCTACGGGCATGGCGTCTGGTCCTTGCTGCGGGGCGTCGGCGCGGCTGCGCTCGCCCGCGGGGCTGTCGCGGTCGGCGAACGCAAGGCGCCCGGGACACGACCGGGCTGTCAGTCCGCTTTACCGAAAGCCTGTTCCATGAGCCACCGTTGTTCGAGCTTATGAGCGGCCGGCGAGCCGGTCGCGGGGCTGGCCGAGGCGCGTCGCGACACGTGCGACAACGGCCAGCGGCCGAGCAGCGTATCGCCGAAGCGCAGCCGCAAGTAGGGCCAGGCTCCCATGTTCTCGGGTTCTTCCTGCACGTACACGGCGGGGATCCCGCGGGGATACGCCTGCAACGCGGACTGGAGCGTCTCGTCGGACAACGGGTAGAGCTGCTCGATTCGCACGATCGCGACATCGCGGCGAGCGCTCCGCTGACGCTCGGCTTCCAGCTCGTAGTACACCTTGCCGCTGCACAGCAGCAGCTTTCCAACATTGCGCGGATCGACCGTTTCGTCGGCGATCACGCGCTGGAAGCGGCCGCGGGTGAACTCTTCCAGCGGCGAGACGGCCTGGGGATGCCGCAGCAGGCTTTTGGGCGTCATCACGATCAGCGGCTTGCGCCACGGCCGCAGCACCTGCCGGCGCAGCAGGTGGAACATTTGCGCCGGCGTGGTCGGCCAGGCGACCTGAATGTTGTCCTCCGCGGCCAATTGAAGGAAGCGTTCGATGCGGGCGCTGGAGTGCTCCGGACCCTGCCCCTCCATGCCGTGCGGCAGGAGCAGCACCAGACCGCTGAGGCTGAACCACTTTTCCTCGGCACTGGTGATGAATTGATCGATGATCACCTGCGCGACGTTGACGAAATCGCCGAACTGCGCCTCCCACAGGACCAGCGCGTCGGGATACGCGATCGAGTAGCCGTATTCGAAGCCCAGCACCCCGGCTTCGCTCAGGGCGCTGTTGTAGATTTCGACCGGAGCCTGCCCGGCGGCGACGTGTTGCAACGGGCAATGCGTACGACCGGTTTCATGGTCGTGCAGCACAGTATGGCGGTGGCTGAACGTCCCACGCTCGCTGTCCTGGCCCGTCAACCGAACGCGTGTACCGGCGGCGGCGAGGCTGGCGAAGGCAGCGGCCTCGCCGGCGGCCCAGTCCAGCGGCGCGGCGCCCTGCGCCATGTTGCGCCGGGCTTCGAGCACCTTCAGCAGCTTGGGATGTACGTGAAAGTCGGCCGGAACTTCCGCCGTCGCCCTCAGCAGCACCGCGAGCTGTTCGAGCGGCATGCCGGTGTCTATTTCCGGCGTGTCGCGGTCGGGCCCGCCCCGATAGCGGCTCCAGATCGAGGCGAGGACGCTGCGGGG
>CAYOHG010000326.1:695-4543 GCA_964403685.1 uncultured Planctomycetales bacterium | reverse complement strand
CCGGGGGCGGCTGTGCTCCATGCGCAGAGAAAGACACAGCCGGGGGCGGCTGTGCGCCAGCGCGTCGCGGGCCCTACGCCATCAGCGGCTTGCCGGTCATCTCCGCCGGAACGTCCAGGCCCAGCATCGCCAGTGCGGTCGGCATGACGTCCGCCAGGCGGCCGCCGTCGCGCAGCTTCAGCCCGCGGAACGGCTCGCCGTACAGATAAAGTGGGACGTCGTAGGTCGTGTGCGCGGTGTGCGGTCCGCCTGTCTCCGGGTCGATCATCTGCTCCAGGTTGCCGTGGTCGGCGGTGACGATCGCGCAGCCGCCGGCGGCCTTGATCGCCTCCAGCACCTGCCCCACGCACGCGTCGACCGTCTTGCAGGCCTGCACCGCGGCGGAGATTGAGCCGGTGTGCCCGACCATGTCCGGGTTGGCGTAATTCAGCACGATCAAGTCGTCCACGCCGCCGGCGATGCGCTTCAGCATCACGTCCGTGACTTCGTGCGCGGACATCTCCGGCTTCTGGTCATACGTCGAGAGCGGACGGCCGTCGGCGGTGGTCCGCGGCGAGGGGATCACGATGCGCTCCTCGCCGGCGAACGGCTCCTCGCGGTAATCGTTGAAGAAGAACGTGACGTGCGGGTACTTCTCCGTCTCGGCGCAGCGGAACTGCCGCAGCCCCAGCCTGCTCAGGTAGGCGCCGGCGATGTTTTCCATCCTGGGCGGCTTGGGAAACGCGACCTTGACCGGCAGCCCGGCCTCATAGGCGGTCAGCGTGACGTAGAACAGGTCCAGCTTGCGCTCGCGCTTGAAGCCCATCAGGCGCTTCTCGCCGGTCTTGTCCACGCCTTCGAAGGGAAAGCGGTCGAAGGTCAGCGCGGCGGTGAGCTGCCGCGGGCGGTCGCCGCGAAAGTTGAAGAAGATCACCGAATCGCCGTCGCGGATCGTGGCCAGCGGGCTGCGGCCGTCGTCGCTGATGACGGTGGGCGGCACGAATTCGTCGCCGGCCATGCTCGGCTCGCTGGGATGCTTGTAGTAATGCTCCAGCACGCGGGCGGCCGAAGGCGCCGCGTCGGCGTCGCCGGCGGTCAGCATGCGATAGGCCCGCTCGGTGCGCGGCCAGCGGTTGTCGCGGTCCATCGCCCAGTAGCGACCGCACACGCTGGCGATCTGGCCGACCCCAATGCGCCGCAGCTCGCCCTCAATCCGCCCAATGAACCCCACGCCGGAGTTCGGCGGCGTATCGCGGCCGTCGGTGAAGGCGTGCACGAAGACCTCGCGCAGGCCGCGGCGGGCGGCCAGCTCGACACAGGCGAAAAGGTGTTCCAGCCGCGAGTGCACGCCGGCGTCGCTGGCCAGGCCGAGCAGATGCAGACGCGTGTGCCGCGCCCGGCAGCGCTCGACCGCCGCCACCAGCTCGGCGTTGTGAAAGATTTCACCATTGCGGCAGGCCTTGGAGATGCGGACCGAATCCTGGTCGACGATCCGGCCGGCGCCGATGTTCTGGTGGCCGACCTCGCTGTTTCCCATCGTTCCCTCGGGCAGCCCAACGTCGAAGCCGCTGGTCTTGATGAGCGTGAACGGCCAGTCGCGGCGGAGCATGGCATCGATCGGCGGCTGGGCCAGCTTGACGGCGTTGGCATGGTCCCACTGGCTGTATGGATTCTCGCCCCAGCCGTCGCGAATGATCACGAGGCACGGGCGATGGTGTACTCGCGCGGACATAACGACCTCCTCGTCAACAACGCGCAGCCTACCCCGCGCCGCGCGAAAAACCCAGCCGCCGGCCGCAGACACTTCGCGTCGCGTCCGACATAATAGAAATGAGTCTGCTGCTTCGGCGGACAACAAGCACAATGGGGGCGAGCCCATGCGCCTGGTCAGTGGTGCGGCCTGCGGGCTGCGCAGCGACGTGGTCTGGTTTTCCGGGATGCTGGCGCTGTTTCTGGCGGCGACCGGCTGGTTCGTCTACGACGGACTGGGCGGTTACGTGGCCAAGAACCGCGTCGAAGCCCGCAAGCAGCTCACGCCACTGGTGGGGGCCGACAAGGTGCCCGCCGAGCTGGGCGCCCGCCCGGACGAACGCGCGTTCCGGACGCTGCAAGCGACGGCGCCGCGCAACTCCGACGCGGTTCATCATGTGCTCGGTCCGCCCCGACACGTGGTCAACAAGTCCTCCGACGAGCGCGTCGAGTACTTCTTCAGCGACTACGGCATGGCGACCGTGCCCTACCGCGGAAACGTGGTCGTTCTCGAACAACTGGCCTGGACCAAGTGGAAGTACTCGAAGGACGACATCTCCGGGCAGTTCTACTGGGCGATGGTCCCGGCGGCGATCGGGTTGTACGCGCTCTATCGGTTGATCAGCGCGCTGCGCGTGCACGTCACCATCGACGAAAAAGGGGTGAACTACTGCGGCCGATCGATCGCGCTGGCCGACCTGACCAGCCTGCGCGACTACAGCCCGAAAGGCTGGGTCGACCTGTACTTCCGCGGCAACGGCCGCGAAGAGAAAATCCGCTTCGACAACCAGAAGGTCGGACACTTTGACCAGATCATCGACACGCTTTGCCAATTGCGCGGCTTCCCCGACCCGCGCCTGGCAGAAGATGCTGACGACGACGAGCCGACCGACCAGGACGACTCGACCTCCGCAGAAGCGGCGGCCCCAGGGGCGCCGAAGCACCGAAAAGACAACGGCTGACTGCCGCGCCCGTCGAAATGGCCGGCCGGAGCGGCGGCGGCGGCGCGTCGCGCTTGGGTATGTGGCGGCGCCTCGCGCGCTACTCGACACAGACCGTCTGCGTCTCGCCGCTAGCCCGCGTCCAACAAGCTGAGCCGCTCGGCGAACATTCGCCGCAGGGCCGCCCGCAACGGTTTGTGCTCCTCGACCGTCAGCGTGGGATCCTGCCCGACGAGCGCGAACGCATCCGCCCGCGCGGTTTCCAGCAGATCGAAATCGGCGAGCAGGTCGCCGACCTTCAGCTCGGGCAGCCCATGCTGGCGCGTGCCGAGCAGCTCGCCGGGGCCGCGCAATCGCAGGTCCGCCTCGGCGATGCGAAATCCGTCGGTCGTTTCGACCAGCGTCGCCAGCCGCTCGGCGCTCTTGCCCCCGCGACCGCGAGCGATCAGCACGCACAGGCTGTCCGCGCTGCCGCGGCCGACCCGGCCGCGAAGCTGATGAAGCTGCGACAGCCCGAAGACCTCGGCGTTCTCGATGATCATGATGGTCGCGGCGGGCACGTCCACGCCGACTTCGACCACGGTCGTCGACACCAGCGCCCGCAGGCGGCCGGCGGCGAAATCCCCAATCGCCTGCTCCTTCTCCGCGGACTTCATCCCCCCGTGCAGCAACCCGATCGGAAGGTCCTTCCAGACGCCGTCGCGCAGCTTGCGGTGCAGCTCGAGCGCGGACATGCGCGCGCGGCCGGCGGGCGCCCGATCGAGCGCGCCGTTCAACTCGGGCTCGCCGTCGGCCGCGTCCGCGCCGATCAGCGGGCAGACGACGTACGCCTGCTCGCCGGCCTCCAGCCGCGAGCGCACGTACTTCATGACCGTCGCCCACTGTCCCGCGCGAACCAGCTTGGTCGTAATTCGACCGCGTCCCGGCGGCATGCAGTCGAGGACCGAAACATCCAGGTCGCCGAACACCGTCATCGCCAGCGTCCGCGGAATGGGCGTCGCCGTCATGACGAGGTAGTGCGGCAGCGGCCCTTTGGTGCGCAGGTTGGCGCGCTGCAACACGCCGAACTTGTGCTGCTCATCCACCACCACCAGCGCCAGGTCGGCGAAGCCCACGTCACTCTCAAGCAGCGCCTGGGTGCCCACGATCAGGTCGATCTCGCCGGCCTCGATCGCGCGG
>CAYOHG010000326.1:0-685 GCA_964403685.1 uncultured Planctomycetales bacterium | reverse complement strand
GCGCAGCGCATCGCGCTGCGCCGCGGGCAGCCCGCCCCGCAGCAGCGCCCGGCGCACCCGGCTGCCTTGCAGGTAGCGCTCGATATTGCCGAAGTGCTGCTGGGCGAGGATTTCGGTCGGGGCCATGATGGCGGCCTGGCGCGCGTGGGCGACCGCCAGCAGGCACGCATACAGCGCAACCACGGTCTTGCCGCTGCCGACGTCGCCCTGTAGCAGCCGGGTCATCGCGTGTCCGCTGGCAAGATCGGTCGCGATCTCGTCGATCACACGCCGCTGGCTGGCGGTCAGCTCGAATGGAAATCGCGCCCGGATGCGCGCGTCGATCTCCGCGGTGTTCGCCAGTTTCCGCCCGGCGGTCAGCAGCAGGCTGTGGCGCCGACGCAGCGCCATGGCCAGCTCGATCATCAGGAACTCGTCGTACGCCAGCCTCCGGCGGGCGCGCAGCAGGGCCTCGGCGTTCTCCGGCTGGTGCATCGTTCGCAGCGCTTCGCCGCGGACCGGCCAGTTGTGCTTGCGGCGGAGCGACTCGGGGAGTGGATCGTCGATCGGCGGCAGGCCGGCGGCGATCGCGGCGTCAACGGCCCGGCGGATCATGAACGACTTCAGTCCGCCCATCGCCGGATAGACGCCGCCCAGCCGCTGCCCGGCGGCACGCGCACCATCAGCCGGTTGGTCGTTTACTACC
>CAYOHG010000325.1:0-4545 GCA_964403685.1 uncultured Planctomycetales bacterium | reverse complement strand
CCCGCAAGCACCGTAGAAGAATGGAACGCCTGGCGACGAGCGTCATGGAGGTCCATCCGGAGCGCGGACCGACAGCCAGCGCCGTGGCTCGCGCCGCCGAGCGCAGGAGCCGCCTGGAGGACGCGATTGCCGGGCTTCCGGAGGAGTACCGCGTCGTGATTGAGCTGCAACTCAAGGGACTCAAGCAGCAGCAGATCGCGGATCGACTGGGCATGACGAAGGCCGCCGTCAACAGTCGTCAGGAGCGCGCGCGAGGACGACTGCGCGAACTGCTGGGATCAACATCGCTCAACCTGCCGTCGGCGTAACGGGACCGGGCCATGCGCGACCACGAGCGGTCAAACCGTATCGATCAACTCGTGGACGAGTTCCTTGTTGCCGGCCTCGGCGAAGACCAGATTGACGGATTCTGCCGTGACCGGTCCGAGTTCAGTCACGACCTTCGCGACGCGTTGCGTGATGCGATTCGCATTCGCGCCGCACGCCATCGCGCCGAACAGCCGGTGGCCGCTTCGGAAGAACAATCGACCGGGCACTCCGCCGATGCGAACGCGCGGTCCATCACCCGCCGCATCGGCGTGTACACGCTCGGCGCTCGCCTTGGCGGCGGGGGATTCGGCGAGGTGTATGAAGCGACCGCCGAGGATTCAGGCGACACCGTTGCCATCAAGCTACTTCGTTTAGAGCACGGCGAGCGGGCCGACATCGTGCATCGCTTTCGCAGGGAAGCGGCCATACTGACGAGCCTGGGCCATCCGTCCATCGTTCCCGTACATGAAATCGGCGAGGCGGACGGGCGTCCCTACATCGTGATGCAGCGTATCCGGGGCCTCGACCTGCACCGCCTGTCGCGCGCCCGACCGATCGACCCCGAACTTGCCGCGCGGTACATCGCTGACGCAGCCGATGCCTGCGCGTTCGCGCACCAGGCGGGCGTGATCCACCGCGACATCAAGCCTGAGAACATCCTCGTCGAGGAGTCCGGCCGCGTCGTCCTTTCCGACTTCGGCCTTGCCAAGCAACTCTACTCCAAGACAGCGCTGACGCTCTCGCTCCAGCGACTCGGCACGCCGCACTACATGGCACCGGAGCAGGCGGATCGACGCCTCGGTCCCATCACAGAGCGCTCCGACGTGTACTCGCTCGGCGCCACGCTGTATTTTCTGCTCACCGGTCGCCCGCCCTTCCCGACAATCGAGGGTCTGGGCCGCGATGCGGCGCTCGAACAGGTCAAGTGGGACGCGCCCATCCCACCGTCCAGGCACAACCCTGTCGTCCCGGCAGACCTCGAAACGATCTGCCTGCAATGCCTGGAGAAGTGGCCCGGCGACCGGCCCGCCGATGCCACGGCACTCGCGGCGGACCTCCGCAGCTTCATCAACGGGCGGCCGGTGTCGGCCAGGCTCCCGGGCCGATTGCGCCGTGCGCGGCGATGGTGCGCACGCCGCCCCTTGGCCACGTCTCTTCTCAGCGTGGCGCTCGCCGCTCTGCTGGCTGGCTCCGCCGCATCCATTCACTATGCCTCGCGTGCCGTCGCCAGCGAAGCCGAGACGCTGAAGCAGCGCGGCGAAACGGCCAAGGCAGACCATGAACGTCAGCGGCGCGAATACCTCGTGGACATGCGCGACGCTCAAGCGGCGCTGCTTCGCGGCGACACGCCCATCACCCTCCGCTTGCTGAGCAAGTATGAAAGCCCTGCGGCCGCTGCGGATGACCCGCGATCCTTTGAATGGCACTACCTGCGGCGGCTGGCGCAAGCGCCATCGCCCGTGCAGGTCGGCCTCGACGACGGGACATGGAACCGGCTGAGTCTGAGCCCTTCAGGCGACCGTATCGCCTGCATCGATCAGCGCGGCAACCTGGCTGTCTTTCATCTGCCCGACGGCGAGCCGCTCTTTCGCGGCGCGGGGCCGGTCAAGGACTGCGCGTTTGCCCCCGACGGCGCAACCATCGTCGCGCTCACGGTTTCCCTGGAGGGTCGGCTCAGCGTCCTGGACGCAACTACCGGCACGGTTGCGAATGAGTTCCCCGTGGGTCTGTACGCGACGGCGATGGCGCTGAGCCCCGCCGCCCCGACCTGCTTCACGGGGGATGCCGGCGGCGGTCTCTGGCTCTGGTCACTGGAGAACGCCGACGTGGTTGATCTTGCCGCCGGCCACAAGCGCGGACCGTTCGATCGCAGCCTCGACATCCAGCACGGCGCCGTGACTGCGGCGACGTTCTCGCCGGATGGCGACCTGCTGGCCGTCGGGTACGAAAACGGCGCAACACAGGTCTGGGATATCCGCCGTCGCGACATCACGGCGCGCGGACCGGTCCACAACGGCATCGTCACGGGGCTTTCCTTCAGCCCGGATGGCGCGCGCATCGCCAGCCAGAGTTTCGGTCGGTACGTTCCTCAACTGGAGAGCAACACGCACGGTGAAGTCCGCGTGTGGAACGCCACGACCAGTGACTCACTGGGGGTGATCGTGCCCCACCAGGTCACGCTTGCCGAATCTCCCTTCTTCGACGAGCGGCTGAGCGTCCCGTTCGGGCAGCTCACGCCGTGGTTCACGGCCGATGGCCGCGAACTGGTCACCACCGGGCCGCTCGCCGCGCAGCGATGGAGCATCGAAACCGGGCGGCTGACAGGGCAGTACACCGGCGACGGCGCACTGATTCACGCCGTGGCCATGTCAGCCGATGGCCGACACGTCGCCGCCGCCGGTGCTTCGGCTGGCGTCCGCGTCTGGCCGACTGACTCCGCCGAGCCAGCCGCCACCCTTCTTTCGGAGGACTTCGGCATCCGGGCGCTCTGCGGTGATGGCGCACGCCTGGCCATCGTCCGCGAGAATGGGGCAAGTATGACCGTCGGAGAGCACGGCCAGCTCTACTCCCGTTCGGAACGACGCGAAGCAGTGGTCTGGGACTTGGAGAAGAACACGCCCACGAGCACCACGCTCCTGCCGACCAACGTCAACACGATCACGCCGATTCCCGGAGGATTCCTCTGCCGGGACGTAGTCATCGGAGAGGCGACGGCCCCCGACTTCGCAAAGCGACTGCGCGGGCTTTCGGATTCATCCGCTATCGCCGCGAGCGCCGACGGACGCTGGATAGCGATCGGGCATGACGATGGCACGGTGCAACTTGTAACTGAAGACGAGGCGACAGCGTGGACCGCGCCGGCCCATCAGGGCGCGGTTACGGCGCTCGCATTCGCGCCCGATGCAAACGTGGTCGCCTGCGGCGGGGAAGACCGGCGCATCCATGTACTCGATTGTCGCACGGGCGCCATCGTCGCCAGCCTGCAGGGCCACCGCCGCGAGATCGCCGGATTGGCGTTCTCGCCGGACGGTCGGCGCCTTGCCAGCAGCAGCGGCCTGCTGCAAGTGGAGAGCACGCAGCCGGGCGAGGTACGGTTGTGGGACTGGGCTGTTGAACAGATGTGCCTTGAACTGACGGCCGGGCCTTCCGACGTCTATCCCGGCGTGGCATGGAGCGGGGATTCGACGCGGCTGTATGCGGCGGCCAACGCGATGACACAGGGGGAAGTCGCGCCCGGTCGGGTCGTGATGTGGGATTCCGGCGATAGACGGGCTGCCACGGAAGGAGCAGCACCCTCACAGTGAGGGTACTACTCCCTGTATCGCGAGCGTCCCTCCTTGCGCGGCGGGTCCTCCACGAGTTCGAGCTCGGGCACCCAGCCGGACGACGGCGAGTGCTTCTTGCGTCCTCGCTCGTCGCGCGACATGATGAGGAAACGGCTCCCCTCGCGCTCATCACCTGACCGACCGGCGGCGGCAATCAGGATTCCCGGGATGTTGGATACCGGCGAGCGGATGGCAAGCCCCAACTGCCTCAACTCGTGGTTCACCCACGCGGCGGTGTCTCGTTTCTCCACGAGCGTATCCTGCGGCAATGTGTTGAGGTGGGCATTCAGCACCGGTCCCAGCGCGGACGCGATCTCAGCATGTACAGCCGAGCGGACTCCACGCGCGCGTTCCGCGTGCGCCTCAAAACCCGCCGGTCCTGAATCAATCACTTTCCGCACGAGCCGGCGAAGCTCGGCAAGATCATCGGTATCCTTCTCTGTCACGGGCTGCCGTTGCTGGTTTCACACGTGGCGTTCACGCCATCCCTTCAACTCAAACACAAGCCGACAGCCGGCGTCAAGCCCTTTCACCGCTGCGGGCGGGGTTGCGGATCGCCCACATCAATGACACGGCGAGCGTTCAACGGGAGCCCAACTTGTTGGACGCGCCCAACAAATCGCCGCTTCCGACGGCGCGACGAACCGTGCTACGGTTGAGCCATGACTACGCCCGACCCGCTCCATATCGCTAACGCCGCCCAGCAGATGGCCCGGACCGCGCCGGGCAACGACGCCGTCGTCTTCGGGCGCGTCGCGATGGTGTGCATGGGCGTGATGGCGGCGGCCTCCGTCGCCCAGGTGTTCCAGTCGCTGCTGCGCGACCTGAACCGGCGCGAGAAGGGCTCGCACGGTCGGTCACGCTGACCTCACCACTCAATCGCATCCACCACAGTCTCGCGCTCACCGGC
>CAYOHG010000324.1:0-4554 GCA_964403685.1 uncultured Planctomycetales bacterium | reverse complement strand
GCATTACACCGGCTGGCTGGTCTACGGCAAAGGCGCCAAGTTCGACAGCTCGGTCGATCGCAAGGAGCCGTTCGAATTAAGCCTGTCGGGCGGCGTGATCCAGGGCTGGCTCGAAGGCGTGGCCAGCATGAAAGTCGGTGAGAAACGCCGCTTGATCATCCCGCCGGCCCTGGGCTACGGCGCGCGCGGCGCGGGTCGCGACATTCCGCCGAACTCGGTACTGGTGTTCGACGTGGAATTGCTGGGGATCAAGTAGGCCGGGCGTCTGGCCAGCGTTGCAAGCTGAGGATTCAACGGACGGGAGGCCTACGCCTCCCGTTCTGTTGGGTGCGTCTCGGCGTTGTGCCAGAGCGCAAACAAAGAGCGCCGCGGTGCGTTGGCATCCGCAGCGCTCCTATGGATTCGCCTCCCATACCCCTCCGGAGGCGGTTGGCCCGCAATCCTGGTCGGCTTCCCTACGGAATCGCCTGAAGCGTCAGGAACGAGTTAATCCGCCCGTAGCCGAACGTGTTGTCGATTCCCGCCGAGCCCAAGTCCTCCGCGCCGGCCTTGAGAATCGCCTCCACATCCGTCGAGGTCAGCGACGGGTCGGCGGACCATACCAGCGCGGCCAGTCCCGCCGTCAGCGGGCAGGCGAAGCTCGTTCCAGTCGCCGATGCGTACGCGTCGTCGCCGCCCGCGGCGGTCGTGTAGACGCCCGAACCGGGTGCGACCAGGTCAACCATTACGCCGTAGTTCGAGTAGCTGGCCTTGCGATCGAAGCGCGTCGTCGCGCCGACCACGATGAGATCGTCCGCGTCGCGGTTGCTCAGCGTGAGCTGCCGGCTTTCATTGCCGGCGGCCCAGACCATGAGACCCCCGATCGAGCGGACGTATGTGGCGGTGGTCAGGTTCGAGCTGGCGTCCACGCCGCTGTAGCTGATGCTGGCGACGCTGTCGCCGTTCTCGACAGCCGTGCGGGCGGCATGCTGAAGCACGGAGAGGCTCGACGAGCCGCTGCTGGAATTGCTGACTCGCAGCATGCGGTGGCTGAGGTTCCAGCCGACGCCGGAGACGCCGTTGGCGTTGTTGCCGTTGGCCGCGGCGCAGCCGGTGGTCTGAGTTCCGTGACCGTTGATGTCCGCGATCGCTCCGCCGGCGTTTTCCCACTTCTGGTCGACAGCGTTGTAGCCTTCCAACCGGTTCAGCAGAAGATCGCTGTGCGTGGTGCGCACCCCGGTGTCGCAGATGCCGACGCTGACGCTCGGGTCGCCGATTTCGATGTTCCAGGCGTCACACGACTCCATGCGGTTGTCATTGTGATGCCACTGGTTGGCGAAGCGCGTGTCGTTCGGGCAGGACAGCGGGAAGACGGTCCAGTCGGGCTCGACGTACTGAAAGACGCCGCTGGCCATCAACTCCGCGGAGACTTCGTTCTCGGTCCGGCCGGCGGGAACCGACACAATGTACTCGTCGGTCTGCCAGACGTAGCTTTCGACTGGATAGTCGGCCAGCGCGGCGACGGCGTCGGCCTGAACGGTCGCAGCCTGCTCCGCGGTCATGCCGTGCGCCAGCGCGTCGGCAACCTGCACGGGTCGCGCGATCAGCCGCCCGGAGAATTCGCGCACGCCGGGAATCGCGTCGTGCGTCGTCGGGTTCAGCGGGCCATCAGCCCAGGCTGGCAGGGTTCCGCAGACGAGTGCGGCCGCGACACAGAGGAATCGACTGCGCATTGCACACGCTCCTTGACCGTTTGACGTCGGCTCGAGATTGCCCGTTTGGGTTGATTCGTGGCTCGATGGAGCCGCTGACGCTCCGAGTCTAGCGAACCGATATGAGCGGCTCAACAGGAATCTGCGCTGCAACGGTGAACCCGAGGTGAGGCCCACGGGCTGCCTTGAGAGGTCGGCACGCCAGGCCGGCCGATCGGTGGAGACGAAAAACCGTCGCAAGTTCGCTCGGATCAACGAATTCGGGTAGCAAGGGCGGTTTGTCGTCGCTAGACTACCGTGGGCATCCGCGCCCCACCGGCGACGGATCGGGCGAGCGGCTGACGCGCGACGCGGCAGCGGAGCAGACGGCCCGCACGGGCAGGCTTTCAGCGCAAGGAACCAATCTCCATGGCTGATGTCGTATCGCTTCAGGTCGAGAACGGGGAGGGGACATTCGAGCAGCCTGTTCCAGCGTTGCCGGCGGCTCCGGCGAAGGAGAAGGAGCCGTTTCTGAATCGCTATTTCAAGACCTGCATCCAGTTCAAGACGTCGGACTTGCACTTGAAGGCTGGCCGGCCCGCGTTCCTGCGGATCAAGGGCGATCTGCGCCCGCTGACGGGCGGTGTCCTGACGCACGAGCAGATCTACGCGGGCATTCTCGAATTGCTGAACGACGATCAGAAGGCCCGGCTCAAGGAGATGGGCGCGATCGACTTCGCACACGACGTCGGCGCCCAGGGCGATGCCGACCGCTTCCGCGTGAACGCTTTCATGCAGCGCGGGAAGATGTCGGTCGCCGCCCGTCGAGTTGACCGCAACATCCGTCGCTTTGAGGATTTGCATCTTCCTGGAACCATGGCAGGTTTGTGCGAGTTCTCGCAGGGGATGATCCTGCTGGCGGGCATCACTGGCTCGGGCAAGAGCACCACCATCGCCGCCATGATCGACTACATCAACGAGCGCAAGCCCGTTCACATCGTGACGGTGGAAGATCCGATCGAGTACCTCTTCACCGACAAGAAGGCCGTCATCAACCAGCGCGAGGTGGGCATCGACGTGCCCGATTTTCACTCGGCGCTGAAGTACCTGATGCGCGAAGACCCCGACATCGTGCTGGTCGGCGAGATGCGCGATATTGAGACGTTTTCCGCGGCGGTTCACGCGGCGGAAACCGGCCACCTGGTCTTCGGCACGATTCACGCTTCCAGTTCGGCCCAGACGATCAGCCGCATCCTGGACCTGTTTCCGGCCAATGAGCGTAAGGCCGTCCGTCAGGCATTGGAGTTCAACCTCAAGGCGATCATCTGCCAGAAGCTGATTCCGTCGGTCAAGGAGGGGGTGCCGGTCTGCCCGACGGTGGACATCATGATCAGCAATCCGTCGGTGCGCAAGCTGATCAACGAAGAGCGCGACAACGAGCTGATCAATGTGATCCGGGCGAATTACGCCTCGGGCATGATTGACTTCACGGAGCACCTGCGACAGTTGGTGGAAGCCGGGTATATTGACCATGCGACGGCGTACGAAGCCGCTCCGAACCCGGACGAGCTGAAGATGGCGCTGAAGGGCATTCGGACGCCGGCATCGGCCATCCTGGGATAGCCCGACCGAAAGGTCGTGCGGCGCTGGAGAAGGCATGCTGAGCGAGTCACTGGGGCTGGTGCTGGCGCAGGTGCCGACCAGCGCGACATACGTTCATCCGGGCAAGCTGATCGCGGTCCTCCTGGCGTATTCGCTCTGGATCCTGTTCGCCCAGTGGATGGACAAGGACACCATCGCGGTCAACACCTACCGGCAGATCTGGAACATCATCTCGATCGTCATCGGGATGGCCTCGCTGCTGCTGTTGCTGCTCATCCCGGTCTTCCTCGGCGCGCTCGGCGCGTTCGTGGTGCTGAACGCCGCGTTCATGATCGCTTACGTCGTCCACCGCAACGGGTTGGTGATCGAGGAGGACAAGGTCTGCACCGCCGCCCATTTCCAGCGGCTGCTGACGCAGGGCTTCAGCAAGGGTAAGGGTGAGAAGAAGCTGGAGGTCAAGGAGCGCGTGGCGCTGCGTGATGCCCGCGAGAAGTCGGTGCGCATCCCGGACGACACCATCGAGCGTCAGCAATACGCGCTGCTTCAGGATCTGCTCTTCGACGGACTGGCGCGCCGCGCCAGCCGCATCGAGCTTTCACCCGCCGGTCAGACCTGCAAGGTCAAACTGTTGATCGACGGGTTGGCCGCCGATCGCGAGCCGCTGCCGCGCGCCGACGGCGACGCGGTCGTGATGTACATCAAGAAACTCGCCGGTCTCAGCCTGGAGGAACGCCGCAAGCCTCAGAAGGGCAAGCTCTCCGGCTCGATCGGGCAGACCCGCTACCTGCTGGTGGTGCGCACCAGCGGGACGACCGCCGGCGAATCGCTGCAACTGACCGCGATCGGCGAAGAGAAGGACTTCAAGATCAAGGACCTGGGGTTCACCGAGCCGCAGCTCAAGCAGGTCCTGGCGATCAAGGAGCAGGACAACGGCCTGGTGGTCTTCACCGCGCCGCCCGGCAACGGCCTGACCACCACGCTCTACAGTTTCGCGCGCAACCACGACGCGTTTCTCCAGAACATCCAGACGCTGGAAGTCGATCGCGAGCTGGATGTCGAGAACATCACGCAGCACGTGTATGTGCCCAACGAAGAGAAACCATTCTCGGCCGAACTTCAGCGCATCATCCGCAGCGACCCCGACGTGGTCTTCATCATGAGCCCGCCGGACAAGGCCACCGCGACGATCGCCGCGACCGCGGCGTCGCACAAGCAGAACGTCTACCTGGGGATCGCTGCCGCCGACATCCTCGACGGGCTGCGTCGCTGGGTGGCGCTGGTG
>CAYOHG010000323.1:1971-4555 GCA_964403685.1 uncultured Planctomycetales bacterium | reverse complement strand
GTGTGGAACTTCGTGTTCACCGGCGTGTCGCGTTCGCTGCCGCATGAACTGGTGCGGCATCGGGCCGGCTTCGGTTACTCGCAGCTTTCGCAGCGATACGTTGATGAAAGCACCGCGGATTTCGTCGAGCCGAGCTGCATCGCCCAGGATCCCGAGCTGCATCGCATCTGGTTGGCGTCGATCGAGCAGTCGCACGCGGCGTATTGCCGGCTGGTCGAGGCGCTTGCGGCCAGGTACGCCGACGAACCCAGCGGGACGATGCGGCGCAAGCTGGCCCGACAGGCCGCCCGTAGTGTGCTGCCCAATGCCACGGAGACGAAGATCTTCGTCACCGGAAACGCGCGGGCCTGGCGGCACTTCATCGAGCTGAGAGCCAACGAACACGCGGAGGTGGAGATCCGCGCGGCGGCGATCGAGGTCCTGCGCGTGCTCCAGACGGAATCGCCCAACCTGTTCGGCGATTACACCATCGAAACACTGCCGGACGGCACGCAGGTGGCGCGAACGGCGCATCGCAAGGTGTAAACGCGGCAGCGCTGGGGCAAGCTGCGAGCCGCCGAGGGGGCGAGCGGCCGCACTCAGCGGGCGATGCCCTTGCGCGAGAGTACGCCGGCCAGGTTCGTCGCGGCGGGCGGAAGGTCGGTGCGGATGCGCGGGTCCGAGTCGCCGTCGAGCGTGATCTGCGTCGGGCTCAGCCCCAGGGTCTGGGTGAGATTGCCCAGAATCGCCAGCAGGGCTTCGACCTGCGCTTCGGGCAGTTGCGGTTTTCCATCGCCGACGACCGCGACGCGAATATGGGCCGAGCGTGGCTGCCAGATCGGATCGCCGCTCGGTAGGATCACGCAGTCGTACTCAGCCAACGTCGTGTCGAGTACGCTGGCGATGAAGCAGATGCGCGCGGATTCGAGAGCAGACACGTTGCGCATGGCCAGCAGCGGAGCGCCGCCCCAGCGGATGCCAGCGGGCTCCAGCGCCAGCAGGACGGATGCGCCGACGGTCATCGCACCGACGAGCAGGCCGATGACTCGAGCGTTACGGTTATCGGGGTTCACGCGCAATCCCTTGACAAGGCCGGTTGAGCATCCATGCTGAATTGTTCTTTACAACATTTGCGCGCCACTTTCAAACCGCGCACGCTTTTTTTCCTCAAGTCGGCCGGAGATTCCATCGGCTGCGGAACCCTTCGCCGTTGGATCATTCTGGGATTTGCCCTGGCGCTCGCGGTTCCGAACGCTCGCCCGGATACCGTGACCCTGAACGGTCGGTTGCCGTTTCGGGGGGTCCGTGTGCTCAGCTTTCAGGACGGACGGCTGGCGTTCGTCGGATTGGCGGGTGAAACGCTGCGAAAAGACATTCGGGAGGTCGCGCGATTGGAAATCGATGGACTTGCGGACCTCACCGCCGCTGAGGCGATCTGGGCTGCCGGACGGCCGCGCGAAGCTCTGCCGGTCTATCAGCGGGCGCTGGAGGCGGACCTGGAGCCTTGGCGCAGGCAATTGATCCTCGCCCGGGCGGCCTCGGCGGCTGATGAGTCCGAGAGTTTTGAGCTGGCGGTCTCGAGCTTCGTTCGCCTCGCGGTCGAACAGCCGGATGCCGCTGAGCGGATTCGGCCCTGGCGCGTGCCGGAGCCGGACGACGCTGGTTTCGGTCGGGCGCGCGACGCGGTCGACGGGGCGCTCCAGGGAACGCGCCATGCGACGGCCCGTCAGGTATTGCGCAACTACTCACTGGAGCTAGGCTTATACGCCACTTCGCGAGTTGTGCCGCCGCCCAGCCAGCCGGTGCCCGGCGCTGCCGCCGACGGTAGCCACATTTCCAGCGGGACGGAGGTTCCGGCGGATACCGCCGCAGCCGGCCGTGACCAGCCCCCGCGGGTGTTTGGTGAAGAACCCGATTCGCGCGAGGCGCCGGAGGAAGGGGGTGCAACGGCACCACCTCGGCTGTTCGGAGGGGAATCGGGCGACGGCGGCACCGGCCGCACCAGCGGTGCCGGCGGAAAGACTCGCAGCGATCGCGGTTCGTCCCTGTTGCCTCGGAGCGGGCCCGGGCGGCGGGCGTCTTCGGACGGCCTGCCGGCGGATACCGTCCTGCTTCGAATTGCCGGGCGCGCGTTCGAGCGCGGCGACGCCGGGCGCGCGGTCGGGGTACTGGAGGCGGCGTTGTCTCAGCTCGCACCCGAGCGGCAAACGGAAGCGCGGCTCCTGCTGGCGCGCGCCCGAATCGAAGCCGGGCAGGCGGCGGTCGCCGCCGCCGAATTGGCGGCGATGGCGGAATCGGAAAGCGAACCGCTGGTGTTCGCCGAAGCCCATTACTATCTGGGTATCGCGCACGAGCAGCTGGGGCGCGCGGATGTCGCTCAGCGCAGCTATCGCGGGTTGCTCGAACCGGGCGCGGGAACGGACGAAATCCGCGCGCTGGCGCGCCTGCGGCTGGAGCGCATGTCGGGTTCAGAACCCTGATTCGGGAAACGGGTGCGATGCAGGAGCGGTGCAAACAGCCGGGACCGGACGAGTCGCCCGCCGGGAGGGCAGCGCCCGCTGCGCCGGCGCAGCATGAAGCTGCGCACCACGAGCTTCGTCAGGTA
>CAYOHG010000323.1:0-1961 GCA_964403685.1 uncultured Planctomycetales bacterium | reverse complement strand
GCCCGCTGCGCGGGGGCAGCGGTACTTTCTTGAGACGTTCGGCTGCCAGATGAACATTCTGGACAGCGAGCTGGTCGAGACGCAGTTGCGCGCTCGCGGTTACCGGCCCGTGCACGACTACCGGCTGGCCGACCTGATCCTGTTCAACACCTGCTCGGTCCGCCAGCATGCCGAGGACAAAGTGCTTTCGCGGCTGGGTCAGCTCCGCGGGCACAAGCGGCGATATCCCGAGAAGATCATCGGTGTAATTGGATGCATGGCGCAACGCGAGAAAGAGGGGCTGTTCGTCAAGGCGCCGCACGTCGATCTGTTGTGCGGTCCGGGCGAGCTGGATCGCCTGGCCGGCCTGATCGATGAAGTCCGCGCGCGGCACGAGCAGGTCGCCGTGCTGGCCGGCAGTCTCTCGCGCCGCAGCGAGGTGCTGCAACGTGCCCTCGAATATGACAGCCTGGAGGCGCTCGACCTAGCCCGGCAGCCAGCCGAGGGCGCCAGCGTGCTGCAATCGTACATTCGCGTACAGCGCGGCTGCGACCAGTTCTGCACCTACTGCGTCGTACCTTTCACGCGCGGCGCGGAACGCAGCCGTCCGGCCGAGCATATCGTCGCGGAAGCCAGCCGGCTGGCCGAGCGCGGCTGCCGCGAGGTTACTCTGCTGGGACAGACGGTCAACAGCTATCTGCACCAGGAGGACGGCCGGCCGGTGACCTTCGCGCGACTGCTGGAGCGCGTGCATGCCGTCGCGGGCATCGACCGCATCCGCTTTGTGACCAGCTTTCCGGCGGACTGGGACGAGGACATCTTCCGGGTGCTGCGCGACTACCCGCGGATCATGCCGTACCTGCATATCCCGGCGCAATCGGGCAGCGATCGGGTGCTGGAGCGCATGCGACGTTCGTACACCGTCGCCAGTTACCTGCGGCTGATGGACTCCGCGCGGCGCTACGTACCGCATATTGCGCTGGCCGGCGACATCATCGTCGGCTTCTGCGGCGAGACGGACGATGACCACCAGCGGACGCTGGAGCTGGTGCGTGCGGTGCGTTATTCGAGCCTGTACGTCTTCAAGTACTCGCCGCGGCCGGCAACCAGGGCCGACCGCAACTGGGCGGACGACGTGTCCGACGAGCTCAAGGCGGCCCGCTGCCAGGAGGTGCTGGCCGTGCAGCAGGAGATCGGCGCCGAGCTGCGGCGGGCCGTCGTCGGCCGTGAGGTCGAAGTACTGGTCGAAGGGTTCAGCAAGCTCAGTCGCCGGGCGCGCGGCGAGCGCAACGCACAACTGCGCACGCGCGGAAAACAGTCGCCGGCGATGGCTGCGGGCCGCCAGGTCCGCGAGCACAGCCAGGAGTCCGAGCAGGAGCGCGGCCGCGAAGTGTCCAGGGAGAGCGCCGCTCAGCTTGTCGGACGAACGCCGCACGACCTGATCGCGGTTTTCGACGCGCCGGCCGAGACCATCGGCGGGCTGGTTCGCGTCCACGTCGAATCGGCCAGCGCGCACAGCCTGTTCGGACGGGTTACGTCCCTCGTCTCGCCGTCGAAAGCGATGCCCGCCGCGCCACAGGCTTCACCGTCGCCGACGGCGGGTCGCTCGCTGCCGGTCCTGGGGCTGCATTCATGAGGCGCGTCCGGCGGGTGTTGTTCGTTCTCGGTTCGTTGTTGTTGGCCGCGGGACTCGTTGCCGCGCCGTTTGGATGCGTGCATTACGTTCGCCCGCCGGTGGAGCCGCGCGATCCGGTCGCCGTGTTCGTGGCGAACTATGGGTACCACGCCAGCCTGATCTTGCCGCGGAACGAGACGCAGGCCGTCGAGTGGGCGTACGGCCAGTGGGCGTGGTTCGTCGAGAACCGCGACGAGTGGTACCGCGCGCCCGGGGCGCTATGTGCGGAGCAGACCGCCGCGCTCGGTTCGCGCGAACTATACGTCTCGCCGACGGCCGAGGAGCTTGAGGCCGAGCTGAAGTTGAA
>CAYOHG010000322.1:0-4589 GCA_964403685.1 uncultured Planctomycetales bacterium | reverse complement strand
CCGTTGGGGCCGAGAAACCCGAAGATGGCGCTGCGCGGCACGGCGAAGCTGACCTGATCGACGGCCAGCCGCTCGCCGAAGCGGCGGGTGAGGCCGTCGGCCGCGATGACGATTGTGTCGCCGTTGGTCACGGCGCGGGTTCCAGAAAGACGTCGGCGGACATGCCGGCTCGCAGCATCTCACGGCCTTCGTCGATCAGCACTTTGATGCGAAAGACCTGCTTGCTGCGTTCCTCCGGCGTCTGGGCGTTCGACGGCGTGAATTCCGCCTGACGGGCGATGAAGCCGATGTGACCGGCGAAGCGGCGGTCGGGAAACGCATCGACGCGCAGGCTGACGCGCTGGTCGAGCTTCAGGTCGAGGCGGTTCTCAGGCACATAGGCCCGCACCCA
The DNA here is from genome assembly GCA_964403685.1 of uncultured Planctomycetales bacterium. Classification (GTDB taxonomy): domain Bacteria; phylum Planctomycetota; class Phycisphaerae; order UBA1845; family Fen-1342; genus CAYOHG01. Next base: position 4,198 of record CAYOHG010000322.1, on the reverse strand, counting down.
CAGAGTGCGGGAATCCAGCAGGCTGATGACGGGCGCATTCGCCGCGATCAGATCGCCGGGCTCGAGGTCGGCCGCCTCGATCACACCGTCGAACGGGGCTTTCAGCTCGGTTTCAGCCAGGCGCCGCAGGATGCTCTCGACCGCGGCCGAGGCGGCCTGCACGCGGGCCTGGGCTTCGCTGATTTCCTCGCCGCGAAAGCCGGCCTTCAGCAGGGCGAGCGCCTGCTCCGACTCGGCGAGCTGCGCGCGGGCTTCGGCGATGTCCTCAGCGCGTGAGCCTTCCTCGGCAAGCTCCAGCTCGCTGCGCGCTCCGCGCAGTCGGGCCTGAGCGCGCTCCAGCAGCAGGCGTGCATTGTCGATTTCGCGCCGCGCCGCGTCGGTGCGCTCGGCCAGTCCCATGACCCGCTCATACTCGCTCTGCGCGAATTTCAGGTCGGCCTCGGCGTAGGCGAGGTTCTCGCGCAGGACCTGGATTTCAAGCGGACGGCTGCCGGCGACGCGGCGTTCGAGCAAAGCGTTAAAGCGATCCCGCCGGGCGCTGGCCTGCTGGATTTCCTCGCCGCGGTATCCGGCCTGAAGCAATTGGAGCCGGGCCTGGTAGGCGGCCAGCGTCGCGCGGGCCTCGGCCAGTTCTTCGTGCAGCGTAAAGGGATCGAGCGTGACCAGGGTCTGGCCGGCGGTGACGGACTGTCCCTCGTGGACGAGCACCTCGCGCACCCGCCCGCCGACGCGCGAGCCGAGCCGGGCCTCGTCGGCCTCGATCAGGCCGGAGACGAAGTAGGGCCCGCTGCGCTGCTGGCTGTAGATCAGGCTGGCGAGCAAAGCGACGACGATGGGGATGATGATCAACACGCGGCGCATGGGGGCCTCGAGTCGGGGGGATTATATTCGAGCGGGAGTCGATTGGACCGCGAGTCGCGTGCCCTGCCCCCCGGGAAGGTCTGCCGTTGTTCCCGGCGCCGAGAATCAGCTAGCCGGGTTGCCGATTGTCGGGCAAATGGTTGACCAACGCGCCGCTCGCTTGACGGGACTTCTCCGGATCCGCCAGCGACTGCGGCCACTCCACAGCTTAGGTTTCGCCGCGGGCGAGCACCCTGTCCGGCGACTTTGCGTCGATCGGTGGCAATCGCTCAACTCATGTGTTTGATCACCGCCTGCCCGAACTCGCTGCACTTCAGCAGCGTCGCCCCGTCCATCAGCCGGTGGAAGTCGTACGTCACCGTCTTCGCCCCGATCGCGCCGTCCATGCCCTTGATGATCAGGTCGGCGGCCTCGCCCCAGCCCAGGTAGCGCAGCATCATCTCGCCCGACAGGATCACCGAGCCGGGGTTGACCTGGTCCTTGTTGGCGTACTTCGGCGCCGTGCCGTGCGTCGCCTCGAAAATCGCGTGTCCGCTGATGTAGTTGATGTTCGCCCCCGGGGCGATGCCGATGCCACCGACCTGGGCGGCCAGCGCGTCGGACAGGTAGTCGCCGTTCAGGTTGAGCGTGGCGATCACGTCGAAATCGCGCGGCCGCGTCAGCACCTGCTGGAGCGTGATGTCGGCGATGGTGTCCTTGATCAGCAGCATCTTCTTCCACTTGCCGTCGCCGTGCGTCGGCCACAGCTTCAACGCGGCCTCGACTTCGGCGCAGACTTTTTTCTTCTGGTCGGGGGTCATCATGTCGTAGCCGGGGTCGATCAGCCGCGCGTTGGCCTCGACCGACAGGTCGGGGTGGCCTTCCTTGTTGCCGAGAATCCAGCTCTCGCGCTCGGTGACCACCTGCGGGCGGAAGAAGGTGGTCGCGACCTGGTAGCCCCAGTCGCGGAACGCGCCCTCGGTGAACTTCATGATGTTGCCCTTGTGCACCAGCGTCACGCTGCGGCGCTTCTCGCGCAGCGCGTAACCAATGGCGCTGTGCACCAGCCGCTCGGTGCCCAGAAAGCTCACCGGCTTGATGCCGATGCCCACCTGCACCGGCAGCTCGCGCCGCGGTGCGCCGCTCGACTCCAGCCGCTTCTGCCATTCCTGCACGCGCTCGGCCGAGCCGAAGCGCACCTTCTTGAACTCATTGGGGAATTCGCGCGCCAGCAGGTCCAGGATCATCTGCGACTCGGTGGTCCCGCCGGCGTACTCGATCCCCGCGTAAATATCCTCGGTGTTCTCGCGGAAGATCACCATGTTGACGTCCTGCGGTTTGCGCACCGGCGAGGGCACACCCTCGAACCAGCGCACCGGCCGCAGGCAGACGAACAGGTCGAGTAACTGCCGCAGCGCCACGTTCAGCGAGCGGATGCCGCCGCCGACCGGAGTCGTCAGCGGTCCCTTGATGCCGACGACGAACTCCTGAAACGCGCGGACGGTGTCATCCGGAAGCCAGTTGTTGAACTGGTTGAAAGCGGCCTCGCCGGCGTAGACTTCCATCCACGAAATCCGACGTTTTCCTGCATAGGCCTTCTGCACCGCCGCGTCGAACACGGCCACGCTGGCGCGCCAGATGTCCGGGCCGGTGCCGTCGCCGCGAATGAACGGCAGGATCGGGTGATCCGGGACGTTCAGCCCGCGCGGTCCCATCGTGATCCGCTCGCCGCTGGGTACGCTGGTGGTCGTGTAGCTCATGGCGTGTGCTCCGGTCTTTCGGACGGCCGTCGGGTGGGGGGCCGCGCAATCGTTACAGTCTCTCGCAGGAACGGCGCGGCCGCCCGTGCGCCCGCTGCCGATGGAGAAGCAGCAGCCTACCGGCGCAGCGCGATTTTGGCCAGCTTGCCGCCCGCGGCGGGAACGGGTGCCGATCGCAAAAGGGGCTGTCCCGGCGATGGTCGGCGCGGGTAGACTAGTGTTGTACAGACGCAGCGGCGAGCCGGTCCTGTTCGGGTCTGGCCGACCGCACCTGCCGCCGCGGCGGCGAGAGCCGATCGAACCGTCTGGCCGTGGCCGATTGCGCCGGCCGCGCCCGAGTGCATGGAATGTCGCAGTTGCTGAGTCAAATCCCGCGCCAGCTTCTTCAGCAGCAGCAGCGCCTGACGCCGCAGCTCATTCAGGCCATGGACATTCTGCAACTCAACGCGATGGCGCTCGAGTCGCGGATCGAGCAGGAGCTCGACTCCAACCCGGCGCTGGAGCTGGACAGCGGCGACGAGGAGGTGACCGCTCCGGCCGAGAGCGAGACCACCGGCGAGGCGGATCGCGCCGACGGCGAGCAGGCTCTGGTCGTCAACGAGCACGACGGCGCCGACGACTTTCAGCGCCTGGACAACCTCTCGCACGAATACGAGTTGTTTGAGGACGACGAGTACACCGGGACGCGCTCGCGCGCCCGCATGGCCGAGGAGGGCGACGCCAAGCTCGAGGCGATGGCCAACACCGAGGCCCGCCCCGGCAGTCTGCGCGATTATCTGCTGGAGCAGTGGGCCTTCGCTGACGCGGAAAACGCGCTGCGCCCGATCGGCGCCGCGATCATCGACAATATCGACGATACCGGGCGGCTGGCGGTTCCCCTCGAACAGATCGGCACCGGGCTGGAGCCTCAGCCGGCCCCTGAGCAGCTTCTAGCGGCGCTGGCGCTTGTACAGGAACTCGACCCGCCGGGCGTCGCGGCCCGCTCGCTTCAGGAGTGCCTGCTGCTTCAGCTCAACGGGCAGGGCGGCGATCTGTCGGTCGAGCGGCGGATCCTCGAGCAGCACTTTGACGATTTGCAGCGCAACCGCCTGCCGCAGATCGCCCGCAGCCTGGGCGTCGAGATTGACCGCGTGAAGGACGCCATGCGCATCATCGGGCGGCTCTCGCTGCATCCCGGCCTGGACGTGGTCGATCGCGTGGCGCCGCCGATCACCCCCGACGTGGTGGTCGAGCTCAACGAAGGCTCCAATGAGTACGAGGTCCGCCTGACGCGGGCGAACCTGCGCGAGCTGCGCATCTCCAACGAGTTTCGCGAGGCCCTGGAGCGCACCCGCGACAACAAGGACGCCCGCGAGTTCATCCGCGAGAAGATCGAGGCCGCCAGCGCCATCATCGACGCCATCCGCTACCGCAAGCAGCGCCTGCTGGAGGTCGCCCGCGCCGTCGCCGCCGCGCAGCGCGATTTTCTCGACCGCGGCGAGCAGCACCTGCGCGTGCTGCGGATGAGCGACCTGGCCGAGCGTTTCGGCTGCGACCCGTCGACCATCAGCCGCACCGTCGACGGCAAGTGGATGGAGACGCCGCGCGGCGTCTACCCC
>CAYOHG010000321.1:1710-4596 GCA_964403685.1 uncultured Planctomycetales bacterium | reverse complement strand
CGCGGGTGAAGACGATGACCAGCTTGGCGCGCTCGCTGCGGCAGAAGCCGCGCAGGGCGTCGAAGCGCGCTTCCGGGTCGATTCGCGTGTAGCGCTGCTCGATCGCGTCCCCGGCGGTGCTGTTGGCTTCGTTGTCGATCTCGACGGGCTCGTGCATGAAATCGTCAGACAGCGCCCGCACCTGCTCGGTCCAGTGCCCGCTGATCAATACGATCTGGTGCTCATGCTCGAAACGATCCAGCAGGTCCGCAAGCGTCTCGAACCCGTCGTTGCTGATCAGCGCTTCAACCTCATCAATGATCAGCAGCGCGACGTTGGAAAGATCCAGCCCATCGCGCCCGGCCAGCTCGAGCACCCGCCGCGGCGAGGCCACCAGCACTTCCGGCGGCGGATCCAGGCGAACCTGCCCGCCGTGCCCGCGGTCCGGACCGGCGGCGACCGCGGTGCGCACCGGGCGAACGTTTGAAAACCGGCGGATGTTCCGCTCAATCTGCATCGCCAGGGCGCGCGTCGGCTGGAGGATCAGGGCCTGAAGGCCGGCGTCCGGCCGAATCCGCTGGAGCATCGGCAGCAGGTAGGCGTTGGTCTTGCCGGTGCCGGGGCGCGTCCGCACGAGGCAGTCGTGCCCACTGAGCAGGGCCGGCACCAGCTTGCATTGAATGGGTGTCGGCTCGCTCAGCCGGAGCTGGTCCATGGCTTCGGCCAGTTCCTGGTCAAGCCCTAGTCCCGTAAACGCCGCAATCGTCGCGTTTGAAGAGGTAGTCGCGTCTGTCATGCGAACATCAGTCCCCGGTCGCCGGGTGGGAGGCGACGTCTAGGAGGCGTGGCACCGTGGTGCCGATCGGTTTCGCTACGCGTCAGAACCGCTCGCGGGTTCTCAACTATCTTTGCAGCGGATACTGTACCGGCGCGGCCGGGAAGCACAAGCGCCCGATCCACGCCGGCGCGCACCGGCGAGGCCCGCGGCTGCTGGCCGTGGGCACGCATCCCGGACGGCGGCAGACTGTATAAGCACGAGACGCCTGGGCGCATCATCGCGCGGCAGAAGATCGACGGCTCGGGAGCGAGCACGAAATGCCGACATTCTCATACAAAGCGCGCAACACCTCAGGAGAGCAGGTGTTAGGCACGATCGTGGCCGACACGCCGATCGCGGCCGCGCGCCTGCTGGACGATCGCTCGCTGCTGCCGGTGCATCTGGAGGAGGTTCGGGCTCAGGCATCGCTGATTACCGGACGTGCCCGCCGGGTGAGCGCGTCGAAGGTCGGCGTGCTGTACGAGCAACTGGCGGACCTGCTGCGGGCCGGTGTCCCCATGTTGCGCGCCGTCAGCGTGCTTTCCCGGCAGGCCTCGAGCAAGGCCCTGGCCCGCGTACTACGCGAGGTGCACGATTCGATCGCCGGCGGCGACACCTTCGCCGACGCGCTGGAAAAGCACCCGCACGCGTTCCCGCACCTGCATGTCTCGATGGTCCGGGCCGGCGAGACCGGCGGCTTCCTCGAGGATGTCCTCTCGCGCCTTTCTGATTTCGTCGCGCGGCAGGACGAGTTGCGGAACAAGTTCATCGGTGCGCTGATCTACCCGTGCGTCCTGCTGGGAGCCGCGATCACCGCCGTGACGCTGCTGATGGTGCTGGTGGTGCCGAGCATCAGCGCGCTATTGGCCGAGCAACAGCTTCCGTGGGCGTCGAGGGTGGTCTTCGGGATCAGCGCCGTGCTCAGCAGTCACTATCTGGAGCTCTCCGGCATCCTGCTGGTGATCGTGCTGGCGCTGGTGGGGTTCTTTCAGAGCCGGCTGGGCCGGCAGTTGTGGGCGCAGCTTCAGTTGCGCGCCCCGGGCATCGGGAAGATCTACACGATGGTGTCGCTCTGCCGCTTCTGCCGCATCTTCGGCACGATGCTCGCGAACGGCATCCCGATCCTGCACGCGCTGCGGATTTCGAAGGAATCGGCCGGCAATCCGATCCTGTCGGAGGTGATCGACAAGGCCGCCGAGAACGTGCGCGCCGGCGAGTCACTGACGGTTCCGCTGGGGGCCAGCCGCGTGTTTCCCCCGGCGATGATCGATATGATTGCCGTGGCCGAGGAGAGCAATACGCTGGAAAAGGTGCTGGTGGAGATTGCGGATACGCAGGAGGCCCGCACCGGCCGGCAGATTGACCTGTTCGTGCGGCTGCTGGAGCCGCTGCTGCTGCTGGTGATGGGCACGATGGTGATGTTCATCGCGATTGCGCTGCTCTTGCCGATCCTGCGGATGGCAACCAGCGGGTTCCACTAGGCCGTGAGGCCGTGAGGCCGCGAAGCCGGGTTTGAATCAGGTTGACCGCGGGCGGCACGAGGCAGTCCGCAGATACGTGTGCAGGAGCATCAGATGAGAGGCAAGCCGTTTCGTCGTAAGCAGGTTCGGCGTGCGTTTACGCTGCTGGAAGTGCTGATGGTGATCGTGATTCTGGGGCTGCTGGCGGCGCTGGTCGCACCGCAGTTCTTCGGGGCCGGCGAAAGGGCCAAGAAGGACCTGACCAAGAACATGATCGAGGGCACGCTGCGGACGCAGCTCGAACTGTTCCGCACGCACTGCGGCCGCTACCCCTCCAGCGACGAGGGACTGGCGGCCCTGGCCGTGGCCCCCGATGACGAGGAGCTGACCGAGAAGTGGGCCGGGCCGTACGTGAAGTCCAAGGACCTCAAGGACGCCTGGCAGCGCGAGTTCCAGTACGAATCGCCAGGCACCCACAACGGCGACGCTAACTACGACCTGGCCAGCGCCGGACCCGACGGGCAGTTCGGCACCGACGACGATATCGCCAACTGGGAGCGCTAGCGCGCGTCCTCTTGGAGCACGGCCGCCCTCGGCTGTGTCGGTTTGGAGCACGGCCGCCCTCGGCTG
>CAYOHG010000321.1:0-1610 GCA_964403685.1 uncultured Planctomycetales bacterium | reverse complement strand
CTCGGCTGTGTCGGTTTGGAGCACGGCCGCCCTCGGCTGTGTCGGTTTGGAGCACAGCCGCCCTCGGCTGTGTCGGTTTGGAGCACGGCCGCCCTCGGCTGTGTTGGCGGCGCCGGACCGATGCGGCCGGCGTCGGCGTTCCGCGAAACGGCGCGGCAGAGGCGCCATGCGACGACGAGCCTTCACACTGCTGGAAGTGCTGCTGGTGGTCGCCCTGCTGGCGACCGTCGCCGTGATGGTCTGGCCGGATTTCGGGACCGCCGAGCGGGCCGAGCGGCTGGATGAATCCGCGCGGCGGATGAAATCGCTGCTGAGCATGTGCCGGGCCGAGGCCATGCTGCAATCGCGCCGCTATCGCGTCGAGTTTCGGCCGGACGGAACGCTGTACCTGACCAGACAGCTCGATCCGCTCTACGGCCCGCACCTGTACGTGCCGGTCAAGAGTGACTGGGCCGGCCAGCCGGTGTTGCTCGAAGATGTCTGGGTTGAAAGCGTTCTGCCCATGAGCGGCGGATCGACCCCTATCGAGATCGAGGACGAGCAGATCGAGTATCTCGAGGACCAGACCATTCCCGAGGAACCGACCCCGATCGAGGAGCTGGGCGAGCCGCTTTGGCTGGACTTCGAGCCGGATGGCCGCAGCGCTTCGCTGCGCTGGACGCTGCGCGACATCAGCGGCCGCGGGCGGCAGCTCACGCTCGACGGACGGCTGGGGCGCGTACTGATTGAGCCGGCCGAGCGGCTTGAAGCAGAGCTCGTGCAGAAGCCGGAGCCGATGACGTTTGACGAACCGGAGCCGATCGACGAGGCCGAAGTTGTGGCCGAGCTGAAGGACAGCCGGGAGCCGTAGTCATGCCCAATCGACAGCAACTGTCGCGTTTCAGTGCGCCGGCGGGCGTGCCGCGCCGCGCGGCGCGGCGCGCGGCCATGCTGCTGGAGGTAATCGTCGCGCTGACCATTCTCACCATCGCGCTGGGCATGTTGGGCACCCAGCTCGTCAACGGTCTGCGCATGACGGGCACCGCCGACGAGCAGGCCCGCGCGACGCAACTGGCCGACCGCATGATGGCGACGCTCGAGATGGACCCCAACGCCGTGATGAAGCTGGGCGACGAGGGGGAGATTGCGGACCCATTCGGCGAGGCGTTTCCCGGCTGGTTCTGGCGCGTGCGGCTGGACATTACCGACCTGGCGGGTCTGGGCGAAGTGACCGTGCAGGTCCTGCGCGACACCAACCCCGAGCAGCAGTATGACATCGAGAAAGCCCGCCTGGTGCGCGAATTCCACGTGCTCAAGGCCGCCCCGGCCACCATCGACATGGAGCGCGACTTCGGCGTGCCGCAGGATCAACTGGCGCTGCTGACCGAGACGTTGCCGCTGCCCGGGCTCGACCCGGCGAACTTCAACCCGCAAGCGCTGGCCGCGGCGCTTACGCCCGACACGATCATGGAGCTGCTGCCGTTGCTGATGCCGCTTCTGGCGCAGATGGGCGGCGGCGGGGGCAACCTGCCGGGCGGCCTGTCGCCGGACATGCTTCAGCAGTTGCTCTCGGGCGGCGCGCTGCCCGGCGTGGGCAACCTGCCGCTGGACCAATTGCCGCCGGGAATGCT
>CAYOHG010000320.1:0-4617 GCA_964403685.1 uncultured Planctomycetales bacterium | reverse complement strand
CGTCGTCGGGCTGTGCGTGCTGGCCGTCGTAGCCGCGCACGCTAGTTTCTTTGTCATCGCGGCGTCGGTGTACTTTCGCGGGGCCGCGGCGCTGGCGACCGTGCTGGCCAGCTTCTACATGACCCACATCTACTACCAGGGCGGGGCCAATCGCACCGAGACGTTTTTGGTCGCCTTTGAACTCGCTGCGGTCGCCTGCTACATCCGGGGCTGCGCGCGCGATCGCAACTGGAAGTGGCTGCTGGCCGGGTTGCTCTGTGGGGTTGCGTTTCTCTACAAGCAGGTCGGGCTGGCGGCCTGGGGGACGATGGGGCTGCACACCATCATCCTCGTGCTGACACGCGACCTGAGCTGGCACTGCGGCCTGCGCCGCGGCCTGCTGCTGCTGACCGGCGCGCTGGCGGCGGTCAGCGGCGGGGCGCTGCTGCTGGCCGTACAAGGCGCGCTGGCCGAAGCCTATCGCGCCGTCATCATCTTCAACCAGGCCTATTTCGACATCGGCCGCAGCCGCTGGACCGACACCTGGGTCAACCGGCACTTCCTGACCAATCACCTGTTCCCGATCCTGACGCTGCCCTATCTGATGGCCGCGGCCGCCGGCATCCATGCCATCCTGTGGCGCGTGCGTCCGCGGCTTCGCCCAAGCGAGATCGAGCAGCCGCTAACCGCCTTTCAGCCGGCTTGTCCACGCTACATGCTGCTCTTCGGCATCTGGTTCGTGGTGTCGTTCTACGGTGCCTGCGTCAGCCCGCACTACTTCCGTCACTACCTTGTGCCGACGCTTCCGCCGCTGCTGCTGTTCGGCGCGTATCTGCTGAACGTCATCAAGACCGAACTGAGCCTGCTGCGGCGGTTGCAGCAGCGCGGCTGGGTGTGCGCCGCGTTTGTAGTGATGGCGTATTTCGCGTACGACGCCTTTATCCGGCAGAAGGAAGCGGCGTCGCTGGTCTGGTGGTGGCGCCAGCCGGAGTACAAGGACGGTCGCTGGCAGTGGCAGGACAGCGGCCAGGAGGCCCTCGGCAAGCAGGCCGCGGCGCTGACGCCCGAGGGCGAAACGCTGTACGCGTGGGGTTACTTCCCCGGCGTGTACCTGGCCGCACGGCGCGAAGCGCCTTGCCGCTATTTCACGAACGAGAAGATCGGACAGATCAAGAACCACCCGCAGGTTGAGCTCATCCGCCAGGAGATTTACGAAAAGCTCAAGGCCCGGCCACCGGCGTGTTTCATTCTGTCGGCCAACGACTACTTCTGGATCACCGGACAAGGCGCGCCCGAGCCTCCGGACTGGCTGGGGCAATGGATCGGCAAGTGGCTGGAAGAGGAGTACCGCCTCGCGGGCGAGATGCACACCGCCGACGACAACATCGTGCTCTTTCAGCGTAAGGACCTGGCGCCGCCGCCGGCATCCGGGCCGGCGTCGCAGGCGGTTCCCGCCGCTGACCAGCCCGCACCGTAGCCGAACCGTCGCGGGTAGAATACGTGTGAATCGAGGGTGGCGCCATGCATCCGAATCACTGCTCGGTTAGCCGGCTGGCAACGCTGATCGGGCTGGCACTCGTCGCGGCATGCGTGATAGGTTGTCAGTCCGCGCAGCCACGAGAGAGCGCCGCAGAACCCCGCGAGGAGCCGGCGCAGCCCCCGGCGAGCGCTTCGCCGGCGAATCGTGCGCCGCCGGCCGCGACTGATTCGCCATCGGCCCGATCGATCGAACCGCAATCGACGCCCGCGCCGGCTGAGTCGCGCGCCGCAGCGATCGAACCTGCCGCGGAAGAACCGGCGCGTCCGCCGGAGCCTGCGGTTGAGCCCGACCGCCCCGCGGTTCAGCCGGCGGCGCTCGAATCGCCTCCCGGCACGACTATTCTCGCCGTCGCCGGCCCGAGTCACCCTCCGGCGGTCACGCTCGAAGCCCGCCCGCCGCGGACGCTCAAGCTCACGACCGACAACGTGCAGCGGATGCGGCTGAGCCGCGCGGCATTGCCCTTGGGAGACGCCCCCGGGAGCCTGGTCGTCCACATCGACGGCTCGGGCATCGAGTTTCGCGACAGCTTCGACTGGATCATTGTCGAACGCACCGTGACCGGCGCCTGGATCATCGTCGAGCGCCACCCGATTCACCCGTGAACCCTGCGCGACCCTACGTTTCGCGCAGCGGAGAGAAGCTCGCCGCCGCGCTACGGTCTTTCGGCATTCAACCGGCCGGCTGGACCTGCGCCGATTTCGGCAGCCACACCGGCGGGTTCGTCGACTGCCTGCTGCAAGCCGGCGCGGCGCGCGTCTACGCCGTCGAGCCGGGCTGGGGCGTGCTCCACCTGAAACTCCGCGAAGACCCGCGCGTCGTGGTGCACGAAAAGACCAACGCGCTGCGCTGGACGAGTCCCGAGCCGGTGGAACTGGTCACGATCGACGTCGGCTGGACGCCGCAACGGTTGATTCTGCCCGCGGCGCGGCGCAGCCTTTCGGCGACGGGCCGGGTGATTACGCTGGTGAAGCCGCACTACGAGGCGCCGCGCGACCGGCTGCGACGGGGCGTGCTGCGCCGGGAGCACCTGGATGGGGTACTGGAAACCGTCCGCCGCGACGTTGCGGAGCTGCGCTGGCGAATCAGCGCAGAGATTGCCAGCCCGCTGGCCGGTCATGGCGGCAACGTCGAGTTTCTCTGGCTGCTTGAGCCGCTGACGGCGGTGTGATCAGGCGCAGCTCGATCCGAAGCTGACCAGCAGCGCGGAGAGGTCGTCGAGATCGATGTCCCCGTCGCCATCGACGTCGCCATCGCCATAGGTCATGCCGCTGGTCGCGCCGAAATTCACGAGCATGCCCGAGAGGTCGCTCAAGTCGATGATGCAGTCGCCGTTGAGATCACCGATCAGCGGCGGCGCGGGCGCGACCAGGGTGGTGCTGACGACCGTGGGCGTGCCGGGCTTGAAGAGGTTGATCTTGATGGCGGCGGAGCCCGGCGAACTGAACGCGTCGAAGCGGAAGTTATAGAGCGTGCCCCAGCGCAGCGCATTGGCGTTCGGATTGCTGGCGTACGGGTCGGTCGACCAGGCCATCTGGTTGCTGATGACGCCCGCGCTCCAGTCCGTGCCGTCGAACGGCTCGCCGCTGTGATACGCCACATCGTGGAAGCCGATGTTAGCCGGTGTCGTGCCGTCGGGAATGGGCACGTTGAACCCGCCCACGGCGCGGTCGGAATTCAGGTTGTGCAGCGCGTACTCGTAGTTGTAGACGCCGTTGCCGCGATACGTCGCGCGGCCGGCCAGGATCAGCAGTCCTTCGTTGGGAATCTGGATCAGTGCGACCTGAACGGCCGGATCCTGATCCTGCCAGGCCATGACGGCCGGGCGCTCGGCCTGCGTCGGCGGCATCCCGCTGTACGAGAGGCGCCACTTGTCGCCCTGCCAGTACGGCACGACCTGACGATGCGAGGCGTTGTTGTTTCCGTTGCCGGCGGCTGCGTCGTCGGGGGCCACGTATTGCCCTTCGATGTAGTAGAGCGCGCCGGGGTGCAGATCCGGATCCAGGTCGGCCTCGGCCACCTGGAGACGCTTGTAGATCGCATTGCCGGTCTGGCCGGCGGCGGTGAAGGGCCAGGGGAATTCGCCGGTATGCGGATTGACCTCGAACTTCGGGCCCAATCCGCCCTGCATGCCGTTGAGGCTGGCGTCGTACGGGTCCGAGCAGCCGACGCCCAGCAGCGCGAACGTGCCGGGGTTCTGACAGTTGCACCCACACAGGTTCTGGTTGAGCGAGGCGAACCCGTGCTTCAACCAGGCCTGGCCGATTTGTTCGAAGCGGCCTTCATGCAGGCGAAACATGTTCTGGCCAATCACCGGGTGCTGGTTGCTGTGCTCCTCCCAGACCAGCGGCGTGTCGCCTACGTTGCACGAAGTCGTGCCGAAGGACAGGGCCGCGATGCCGCCGAGCGTCCCGTAGCCGACGTAGCCGAAAAGGTCGCTGACTACGACATCCGGGCCGGGACTGAGACAGGGCGTCTGTGCGGCCGCCGGCAGCTCCGGCAGCAGACAGAACAGTAGCGCGACGGGCAGACCTGCGGCGCGGGCGAACATCCGACATCCTCCGGGTCAGGCAACGGTAGACAATACTATAACACGTTTTCACGGCGAATAATCCGCTGAGCGCGTGAAAGCGACGCCGGCGGCCGGTCGTACCCAATTCCAAGCGCTCGCGCGGGCTTGCAGCAAGGGAGAGTGCATGTCGCGCGTCTGATAAGCATGTTGCCGCGGTGTCGCGATTCCCGTGCCGCTCATCGTGCGTGACATTGGTCGGCGGTGCGTCTAGCATCCCGGGGGGACGAAGCGGTGCTGGGGTTGAGGTAGCCGCCTCGATGTTGATTCATCCTTTCGATTCACTCGTCGAGCTGGAGCCGGCCGACATCCGCCTGGATTGTGCCGCGCTGCAACTGGCGCGCGACGTATACGCCTACATCGATGTTCCGAAGTACCTCGCGCAGCTCGATGAGTTGGCCGCCGAGGTGGCCTCCGAAAGGCCGGGCATCGCGGCACCGCTGCGCTACACCGCACTGCGGACCGTGCTGGTCGAGCGGCACGGGTTCCGCGGCAACCAGGACGACTACTACGACCCGGACAACAGCTACCT
>CAYOHG010000319.1:0-4630 GCA_964403685.1 uncultured Planctomycetales bacterium | reverse complement strand
GTGCAGCATTTCCCCGACGGCCGTCCCGCGCTGGCCGCTATCCGTGAGAGCGGCGACGTTCTGGCCATCGTCGACTGGTCGATGCCCGAGCTGGATGGCGTCCAACTGTGTCGGCGGGTCCGCGCACTCGCCAACGACGGCACGCTGCGCTTTGCGTATCTCATTCTGCTGACAGCGCACAACGACCGCGATGAGATCGTGCAGGGGCTGGAGGCCGGGGCCGACGACTACCTCACCAAGCCCTATCACTGCAAGGAACTGCTCGCTCGGCTGGCCAACGGCCGGCGGCTACAGCTTCTTCAGGCACAGTTGCTTCAGCGCCAAGCCGAGCTGGAACGCGCCAATCAGGAGATGGTCGAACTCAATCGGCGGCTCGAAGTCGCCGCCAACACGGACGCGCTCACCCGCATCGCCAACCGCCGATACCTGCTCGAACGCTTCGAAGAGGCCTGGGCGCAGGCCGAGCGCAGCGGACAGTCGCTGGGCTGCGTCATGTTCGACATCGATCGCTTCAAGTGGATCAACGACAACTTCGGGCATGCCGCCGGCGATAATGTCCTGCGGGCCGTGGCACAGACCTGCCGGGAGCTGATTCGACGATACGACATCCTCGGCCGAATCGGCGGCGAGGAATTCTGCGTGGTTTGCCCCGATGCGGATTGCTCAGCGGTCGCCAGCCTCGGCGAGCGATTACGCCGTGGCGTGGCCGAGCTTGCAGTCTCCCACGAAGGACGCCCGATCCCGGTCACAATGAGCGTAGGGACGGCGGTTCGCGAGGTCCGGCACGCTAAGCCCGAGGAACTGCTTGCGACGGCCGACCGTATGCTCTACCGCGCCAAGGAGGCCGGTCGGAATCAGGTCTGGGCGCGGGACAGCAACGGTGTGGAGCATTGCGTCGATCCCGGTGCCCTGGCCGTCCCGACAACGTCCTAACCGGCGGCATTCCGGTAACCGCGAGGCGCCGCTGGCTTCCGTATTTCCGCTGTTATCGCGGCCGCCGGCCCCGTTTCGGCGCAGCCAGCAAGCTCTATACTGCCGCCGATGCGAATCCTCCTTACAAATGACGACGGGATCCTGGCTCCGGGAATCGCGGCGCTGTATCGGGCCGTGTCCGATCTCGGCGAGGTCGAGGTTGTGGCGCCAGAGACAACCCAGTCCGCCATGGGGCATGCCATCAGCGTGCGGACCCCCCTGTTTGCTCACCGCGTGCACGTCAACGGAGAATTCTGGGGCTGGAGCGTGGACGGCAGCCCGGCCGATTGCGTCAAACTCGCCATGCTCGAACTGCTGCCCTGGCGTCCCGACTTCGTGCTCAGCGGAATCAACGCGGGTGTGAACACCGGCAATAACGTGCTATACAGCGGAACCGTCGCCGGGGCGCTGGAAGGTGCGTTCTTCAACGTGCCCGCGGTGGCGTTCTCGCTGCAATTGTCGGACGAGCTCAACTTCCATCTGGCCGGCAAGGTCGCCCGCGACATCTTCGCGCGGATCGTGGCGGCCAATCCGACCGCCGGCACGTGCCTGAACGTGAACATCCCGGCGTTGGATCAGGGGCTGCCGCGCGGTATCCGCGTGTGCCCACAGGCGGTCGTACCCATGGATGACAAGTACGTACGCCGCGAAGAACCCGACGGGCGGCACGTCTACTTCCTGGATGGGGCCCTGCCCGACCATGCCCAGTGCCCGGACACGGACCTGGCGGCGGTGTGCGAAGGGTTCGTTTCGATCACGCCGCTCCGGCACGACATGACGGACCATCCGCGGTTGGAGACCGTAAGGGGCTGGGGCTGGGACGGAGCGCGCCAGTCCTAGACGCAGGCGCGCCCGGCCGGTCATTTCAGCGACGGCCAGCGACCCGGTGCGCGGGCCAACGGGGCGGCTGGCCGAATTCATCGTCTGATAAGCCAACCTCGCGGCCAAAAGATCGGACTTCCGCTTGACTCGGGGGCTACGGACCGGTAAAGAAGACGCTACAGGAGTCACTTCTACCTACAGGAGAAGGAGAGGCGAGAGATGCGTGCATTTCTGGGCTTGACGAGCGCTGTCATTGCGCTCGGCGGGGTCGTTGCTACCGCTTCGGCTGACGTGGTCGGTGCCGGCATCGCGTTCACGATTGTGGACGTTGACACGGGTGAAACGGGCACCTGGACACCGCCGGATAATGGTCAGTGGAATGGCGACAACTATAGCTGGTCCACCGATGAGACCATCAGCATCACGGGGAACACCACCGGCAAAGTTCTCGCCACGCTCAATCCGGACGGCGATACCTGGGGCTATTCGTACTTTTCCGATCCGCAGGTCACGCTAAATTTCGCGGTACAGGCCGGCGGCGCCAACACCGTCGTCATGATCGGTTCGGCTCTGCTGTCGTTCCCCACTATTTCGAATGCTCAGGCGCAGGCCAGCGCGGCGTTCTCGCTGACCGACACGAACGGTACCGGCGCTACCCTGACCGGGCTGGCCCCCGGCGGCGGCGCCTATCTGGCTGACTACAACGGTTTCGCCCCCGGTGGGACGCACTTCGCCAGCTCGATTCCGGCGATGGCCGTCGGCGCCTTCGGCACGACCAACGCCAGCGACAACGTGCCGGCGGTCGGCTACACCGCGATCGGTGCCGCCAGCGACATGAGCTCGCTGGTGCATTTCAGCCTGAGCGCATTCGACCTGGCCAGCGGTACGAGCACTTTTGTAATTATCCCCGAGCCGGCTTCGCTCGCGCTGCTGGGCCTCGGTGCGCTCTTCGCGTTCCGCCGCCGCTAGTCGGCTCCGGTCCCGAGCACGCAACCTGCCGATTCACGGAGTCGGGAGCGATTTCTCGCTGCCGACTCCGAGCGGCGCGAGAAATCCGGCGTTCTCCCGGGCTCGGTAGCGCTTTCGAAGGGCCCGCTCGCCGGGTCGCCTGGTTCCGGCTCCCGCTGAGCTACGGAGGCGATTCGGTCGCGCCAGCACCCATCGAAGTACACATCGGAGACGCGGCGGACACAGCAACACGAACATTGATGACGATGATCTTCTGAGGGATCGGGGGGAGTGGAAGGAGTTCACATCGTGCTAGTCCATGCCGGAAATACCCCGTCTCAGGCGCGTCGGTTCACGTTCGCGCTCCTTATAAGCACAGCCGCAGCATCAAGCCTGGCCCCCACGGTTCGCGGCGATGCGCCGCTGGATGGCTCGGCGCTGGCCGTGCTTGCGGTGGAAGCGTGGAACGGGGCTGCTCACGGCAAGGTGGAGTTGACCATCGCCGACGGCTATTGGGACGGTACGGATTACTACTGGACGCTGCCGGCACCGGTGACGATTACCGACGGCCAGACGCCCGACTTTATCGGCACGCTGCTCAGCGCCAATGTGGTGATGAGTTTCGCAGAGGAGTTCGAGATTGAGCTTGATTTCGGCGCACTGGCCGGCGCGGCCGACACCTCCTTCGTGGTCGTAACGCCAAAGCTGAACATGGACGACATTTCGGCCGCGCGGGCGCAGGCGGCGGCGTCGGTCTCCATGACGCTGACGGATACGGGCAGTGGCGAGTCGAGCTACGCCTGGGTGCGGTCCTCGGGAATCCCCGGAACCGGGATGTACTCAGCCTGGTACACGAACCCGGACGGCGACGCCACCCGCTTCTTCCAAGGGCTTTCCCAGCTTTTTGTCAGCAGCGGCGGGACCGTGACCGCGACCCAGATGGACCCGCAATTCGGCTACCGCCCGGTGGGTGAAGGGGTTTCGGAAATCTGGTCGGACGTATCCTTCTGGGTGACCGCCAACGACCTGGTCTTCGGCGTGACGCGGTTTGCAGTGCCGGAGCCGCCGGCCTGTCCGGGGGATCTCACGGGCGATGGCCTGGTCGACCTGGATGACCTCGACGACCTGCTGGCGCACTTCGGTGACTGCGGCACGGTCGGCGGCGAGGACATCAACGGCGACGGATGTGTGAATCTGTCGGACCTGTCGCTGATCCTGAGCGTCTTCGGGGCCGACTGCGACTCGAGCGGGTAATGTCGGATCACAGCAAGATCTGCTCACCGGCGCCACGCTCGCGCGGGCGCGCGTGGCGCCCGGTCCAGTCGCTCTCGCTCGCGGTCTCGAACGTGCGGCGGAGCGCTTGCGGGCTGGCCGTCGGCGCCATCCTGTGTCAGGCCGCTATCGCCGAGACGATTCCGCACCTGAGCGCCGACGTCAGACCGCCGTTGGGCGGCACCACCATCGATTTCGATCCGCAGCCACTTCTTTTCGACCTGGCCGAATACAGCCCGACGTCAGTGTCGGGAGGAATCACCGACATCGAGGTGTTCGATCTTGACGGCGTCGGCCCGCCCGAACTGGCCGTGGCGTGGTTCCTGACCGATGTGGATCGCTTCGTCAGTCAGCGGCGCCTGACCATTCTCAGCCGCGACGCCACCGGTTCGTACTTTGTCGTTGCGGACCGCAATCTCTACGTCGCCGATCCATTCATCGAACAACTGTCCGTCTTCCGAAACGGCACCGGCGAGATCGCCATCGGCGACTTTGACGGCGACGGCGACGACGACCTGGCCGCTTTGCCCTTCTACGGCGACGAAATGTGGTTCATTGAGAACCTCGGCGGCGGGGCTCTGGCGCAATTCCTGAAATTCCCCTTCAACATCAACAC
>CAYOHG010000318.1:0-4632 GCA_964403685.1 uncultured Planctomycetales bacterium | reverse complement strand
GCGCCAAGCTGATCGTTCGGAACCTGCGCGACGCCGGGATGGAGGTCATTTACACGGGACTCTGGCAAACGCCGCAATCCACCGTGCATGCGGCCTTGCAGGAGGACGTGGACGTACTGGGCGTCAGCCTGCTGTCGGCGGCGCATCTGACCATCATGCCGGAGGTGGTGCGGCTTTGTCGTGAGTCGGGGATCGGCGATATTCCCGTGGTGGTTGGCGGGATCATCCCCGAACAGGACCAGCAACCGCTGTATGAGGCGGGCATCGCCGGCGTGTTCAACCCGGGCACGCCGATGCAGGCGATCATCGAGGCGATCCGCACGCTGGCGGCACGGCGGCGCGAGCAGGTAGAGGCCGAGCGGGTCGCACCGGACCTGGCGACGGCGCGCGGACTGGCACGTGCCCTGACCTGGACGATGCTGGGGCGGACGGATCGCGTGCCGGCGGTGCAGCCGGGGCGGGCGGTGTTCGTCGGCGTGACGGGTGCGCCGGGGGTCGGCAAGAGCACCTTCATCGGCAAGCTGGCGCGAAAGCTGCGCGAAGCGGGGCACCGGGTGGCGGTCGTGGCGGTGGACCCGAGCAGCCCATTGACGGGCGGATCGCTGCTGGGCGATCGGCTGCGGATGATGCGGGCGGAGCCGGATGAGGGGTTGTTTGTGCGCAGCCTGGCCTCCGGAGGCGAAGCCGGCGGACTGGGGCCGAACACCGGCGAGGTGGCGAAACTGCTGGCGGCGGCCGGCTACCCGATTGTGCTGATCGAGACGGTCGGGGCCGGACAGAACGACGTGGCGGTGCGGAACATCGCCGACGAGGTGCTGCTGTTGCTGATGCCGGGAGCAGGCGATGCGATCCAGTTCGAGAAGGCCGGGGTGGTGGAGATCGCCACGGGCTTCGTCGTGAACAAGGCCGACCTGCCGGGCGCAGATCGGACGATCAAGGAACTGCGTGAGTCGATTCCCGATCGGCGTCCGCTGTGGGGCGTCAGCGCGCTGCGCGAGGAGGGGTTTGAGCCGCTTCAGCAGTGGGTCGAGCAGAAGCTGGCTCGCTCGCGCGGCTGAAATGCGCAACCGGCGGGGCGTGCAGCGGGGCGCGGTACCCGGCGGGCAAACGGCTCAGTGTGGGTTTTTCCCGCGAAGAAACAGGCAGACGTGCTGGATGGCAGGCGCCAGCCACTGCACGCATTCCTGACACGCCCGCGGTGCGCCGGGCAGCCACACAACCAGAGTTGAGCCGACGATTCCGGCGCCGGCGCGCGAGAGCACGGACAGCGGCGTGCGATCGAAGGCCTTCAGCCGAATCACTTCTCCAAAGCCCGGCAGCGGGCGCTCAATCAGCGGAAGAATCGCTTGCGGGGTGACGTCGCGCGGGGCGACGCCGGTGCCGCCAGTGGTCAGGATCACGTCGCAGCGTCCCACCCAGGCGGCGACGGTGGCGGCGATCCGGTCGGCGTCGTCCGGAATGGTCTCGCGGTGGATCAGGCTGGCGTGCAGGTCGTCGAGGTGCTCGATGAGCGCGGGGCCGGAGCGGTCCTCGGCGGCGCCGGCGGCGCATCGATCGGAGATGGTCAGGACGACGGCGCGGTTGGGCATGCCGGGAGTGTAGGCGAGGGAGGACGGGGCGGGGAACAGGGGACAACGCGCAGGAGGTGGCAGAAGGCCGGCGGGCGCCGCGCTGCGCCGGCAGAAGCCGCGCGTGATCTAGCTTTCCTAGATTTTCCGGCTAGAGTTCGATTGCGTCCCAGGCGCCGGGGCCTTGCGGCCCGCGCCGGACGCAAACGGAGGCACGCCGCGTGAACAGCTGGTCGGAAATGCTGCCGTTGCGGTTGCTGGGTGACGCGCTGGGGGCGTGGCGGCGGCGGCGGCAGGCCCACCGGCAGCCGGTGGTGCGCCCGTGGCGCGAGGACTGGCTGCGGACCTACCCGAGTGTCGGGCTGACGCCCAGCCGGGCGCTGGCCATTCTTCAGGCCGCCGACGCGGGGTCTCCGGCGACGCAATTCGAGCTGTTCGACGAGATGCTGCAAAAGTGGCCGCGGCTGGCGGCGGTCGAGGCGACGCGGCGGCTGGCCTTGACGGGGCTGGAGTGGGAGGTCCTGCCGCCACCGATCGTGGGGGCGCCGCGCGCGGCCCGGCGAGCCGAGGAAGCGGCGGATTTCTGTCGCGAGGTGCTGCTGGGGCTGGATCGCTTGCCGGAAGTGCTGGACCACCTGGCGGGCGCGGCGGGGCACGGCGTGGCGGTCGTGGAGCTGATCTGGGAGCGGTCCAGGCTGGTGGACATGATCCCGGTGCCGGGCTCACGGATTACAAG
Source organism: uncultured Planctomycetales bacterium (assembly GCA_964403685.1). Classification (GTDB taxonomy): domain Bacteria; phylum Planctomycetota; class Phycisphaerae; order UBA1845; family Fen-1342; genus CAYOHG01. The sequence goes on along the minus strand of CAYOHG010000318.1, from coordinate 2,328 downwards.
TGATCCGCACGAACCTTGGCGGCTGCGGGTGCGGACCGAGGAGGAGCCGGCGCTGGGCGTTGCGCTGGACGAGCAGCCGCTGAAATGGATCGTGCATCGCCCGCGTTGCCGGCCGGGGCGGAATTTCGACGGCGGACTGCTGCGCGCCAGCGTGCTGCTGTACGTGGCGCAAAACTTGAGCTTCAAGGACTGGCTGATCTACTCGCAGGTCGCCGGCATGCCGGTGCGGGTGGCGCGGTTCGAGCCCGGCACGCCGGAGGCCGACAAGCAACAACTGCTCAAGATGCTGGAAGCGCTGGGGACGGACGCAGTCGCGGCGGTCAGCAAGAACGTCGAGCTGCAACTGCTGGAGTCGACGCGCGGCGGCGACAAACCCTATCAGGCGTTGCAGGACTACTGCAACACCGAGATCACGATTCTGTGGCTGGGGCAGCACCTGACGACGGACGTGCGTGCGAACGGCTCGCGGGCGGCGGCGGAGATTCACGACCGCGTGCGCGAGGACCTGCTGGTCGATGACATCGCCGACGAAGGGCAGACGATCCGCCGGGACGTGCTTCGTCCGCTGGTTCTGGCGCGCTTCGACGATGGCACGCCGGTGCCGATGTTCCGGCGTTCACTGATTCAGTCCTTCGACTCGGCGCGGCTGGCGACGACGTTGTCGGCGGCAGTTCGCGAGCTGGGGCTGCGGGTGCCGCGGCGGTGGGCCCATCGGGCGCTGGGGATTCCGGAGGCCGTGGGTGCGGAAGCGGTGCTGCCGCAGCAGGTGCGGCCATGAGCGCCGCTGCGCTGACGGTGCGGGCGGCGCGGGCGAGCGACCTGGCGCCGCTGGGGTTCTTCTTCGACAGCGTGTTGCGGCGGGACTACTTCCTGCGGCGCGGGCAGATCGAGGAAATGATCCGCGGGCGGCACCACAGCGTGTGGGTGGCGGAGATCGACTCGGTGCTGGTGGGCGTGGCGATCACAACGGGCGGGAGCACACTCGTGAACGCGCTGGTGCATCCGGCGTATCGCGGGTTGCGAATCGGGCGGGCGCTGGTGGAGCACAGCGGCGCACGGCGCGTGCGGGCCAAGCTGGACATGAGCACCGGCGACCCGCGCGGCTTCTACCACAAGCTGGGTTTCGAGGACACCGGACGGCGCAACGAGCGCGGCAACATCGCACTGCTCGAACGGAGCGAGTCGCCGCGCGGTTTGCGGCGCGAGCGCGGTTCGCGCGGGGAAGGGAATCGGCAATCCAGGGCATCTTGGCACGACAGGGGAACGACGTGAGCACGAATCGAAGCAGCGACACTCTCACGGTAGACGGCGGGCTGCGTGCGGCTGCGGCGCGGGCAATCGCGCGGCGGCTACAGGAAGCCCTCGAACGAATGGAGTCGGCCGTTTCCGGCGACAGCGAGCGCGTCTGCGCGCTGCTGGGCGAGGCGCTGGACCACGCCCGCTCGTGGCGGATGACGCAGGCGGCGCTCTGCGCGCCGCGCGCTGCGGCGGACGAGGCTAGCCCGGAGTCCGTTGCGTACGGCGGGGGTGAATCGCGCTTGGCGTTCGCGGCCTTTCGCGGCACGGTCGGCGAGCCGGTGGGCGAGTTTTTGCTGATTCCGTTCGGCAGCGTTCAGGTTGACCGGCCGGCGGCGGGCGGCAGCTTCGAGTTTACCCGGCGGCACGCGGAATCCGCCCAGCGCTGGTTCGAGCAGATCGGCCGGAAGCTGGCGATCGACTACGAGCACCAGAGCTTCGATCGCTTCAACACGCGGCCGGACGGATTGCGGCCGGCGGCCGGCTGGATCGGCGGGCTCGAGGTGCGCGACGACGGGCTGTGGGCGGTGAACGTGAGCTGGACGCAACGGGCGGCGGAGCTGCTGCGAACGGCGGAGTACCGCTACTTCTCGCCGGTGATCTACTGGACGGACGAGGACCAGAGCGACGTTGCGGCGCTGGGGCCGGTGGCGCTGACGAACGATCCGGCCATGCGCGGCGTGCCGGCGCTGGCGGCCTCGCGCGGGGGACCGGCCGACGCGCCGCTGGAGGTTCCGGCCGAAGGTGCGGAGGAGGAACCGGACACCGTCGACGTGGGCGAGCTGCGCGAGCGGCTGCACGCGGCGCGCGACGAGGTTGCGGCGCTTCGCCGGCGACTGGAGCACCAGGAAGCCGACACGTTCGTCGAGCGCGGCATGCGGATGGGCAAGATCGTCGATGCGACGGCGCTGGACTGGCGCAGCGAGTACCTGCGCAGCGCGGAGGCCGCCGAGGAACGATTGCAGCGCTCGCCGGTGCTGCTGCCGCCGGGGCGGTTGCTGGAGCGGGACGAGCGCGGGCGGGTGAAGCCGC
>CAYOHG010000317.1:0-4643 GCA_964403685.1 uncultured Planctomycetales bacterium | reverse complement strand
GCGCGGCGCAATGGGAACAATGGGACAACGAAACGATGGAACAAGGGGACGACGGAACAACGGAATAAGGGAACATTGGAACAAGCTGACCCGAGAAACAGGAGGAAGAAAACGAGGGCACCAGGCAACCGACCCGCTTCACGCCCGCTCGCGCACCAGGCGCACCACGTCATCGGCGCAGCCCCAGGCCAGCGTGACGCCGGCGCGGCCGTGGCCGTAGTTGTGAATGACCCAACCCCCATCCCCGAGCGCCTCGGCCTCGAGCCGGACGGCCTCGTCGCTCTCGGCGATCCGCCGCGACGGCCGCAGGCCCGCCAGCACGCGCAAGCGCTTATCGGCGATGCGCTCGGCGTGAGGCACCTGCATGCGCTCCAGCAGCGTTCGGCAACGTTCGATGATCGCCAGTAGAGCCGGTTCCTCGGTGTGCTCGTCGCCCACGTCGCGTTCATACGTTCCGCCCAGCACGACATAGCCTTCGAACGGGAAGATGTACGTCGTGGCCGATCCGCGCGCTTCTTCGACCATGCAGTCGGTCAGGCCGGCGGTGTTCTCGACGTGCAGAATCTGCCCGCGCATCGGCCGCACGGCGGGGTCGCCGGCCAGCTCGCGCGCCCCCAGACCGCTGCAATTCACGACGAATCGCGCGCCCCCGGCGAGCGTGTCAGGCAGCGCGTGGATGCGGCGCTGCTCGAACCGTCCGCCCAACCGTTGAAATCGCCGCTCCAGCCACGGCAGCAGGCGGCGCATGTCCATCTTGGGGACGCGGGCCTCGAAGCCGCCCGTATACGGCGGGGGGATCCGAGGCAGGTCGCGGTACTCGCGCACTACGCTCGACCACCACGGGCTGGCGCCGCCCGAAAGGTAGGCGCGCGTATGCAACAGCTCGACCAGCCGGGTTAGCCGGACGCCGTGATCATCGTCGGGGTCGCGCGCCTCGGTCATGCGCTCGAAGACAAAGTAGGACTCGCGTGTCCAGCGCAGCGTGCGCTCGTCGCCGGGGATTCGAAACGGCGAAAAGATCGCGCCCGCGATGCTGGAGACGATCTGCTCATTGCGTTTTTCAGCGACGACGGTCACGTCAAAACCGGCTTCGCGCAGGCGAATGGCGCTGGTCAGCCCGACCACGCCCGCGCCGACGACCGTCACTGGAATTCCCGAGTTGGCCACGCCGTCCGCTCCTTCACCCGCCGGCCCGAATCAATCTACTTCTCGCCCCAGATGCGCACCCGTATTCCCAGCAGGCCCGCCAGCGCGATCAACTCGTCGCGGATGTCGCCGTAGGCGACCGCGATGTGGTTGCTCATGTAGTGGGCCATGAGGGTTTCCTGCGATACGCCCAGGTCCGCGGCCATAAACGGCCACTGGCGGGTGGTGCCCTCCCACAACGCATCGCGGGCCGCGGGCGGCAGCGCGAGGACCTCTCCCCGGCCCACGTCGAGGCACAGCTCGGTCGCGCTGCGGGCCGCGGGCGCCGCGGCGTGACCGAATGGCTCCGTGCTCATCCAGAGGCGCGCCCAGGTGATCTTGCCTGGCAGACTTTCGCCCGCGAAGGTGCCGCCGGCGACCGGGAAGTAACCCGCCGGCTGCCGGTAGCTGTGTACGCCGCGCAAGCTCGCGGGGTCGTGATTGAACGCGTAGGCCCCGCACGAGCCGCTGTTCAGTAGCACCCAGACAAACCGCGCCTCCGCGCCGCCGGTGCACGGCTCGAGCCGCTCGTTCAGCGGGGCGCCCCAGCGCACGTCGTGGAACATGACTGCCGGATGCAGCCCCTTGGCCTTCAGCAGCCGCTTCATCAGCTCCATCGGCACAAGGTTGCCCTGGTCGGCCTCGGTCGAAGTGATGATCGGCTCACCGCTGCTCTCGGGGCGGCAGGCCGAGTTGAACAGCCCCTCGGCAAAATCCGACGGCGGGCGCAGCGGCCAGAGGCCAAGCTGATATTGCCAGCCGATGCAGTCGGTCTTGAACTCGTCGACCAGGTCGAGCACCGCGAGGTAATCGCGCAACTGCTCGCGGGTCGCTTCTTCGGTGAAATCGGCGCCGTCGGAGGCGATGGACTTCGGGCACTCGGCGCCGCGCCAGTGAAACGTCACGCCCTTCTCGCGAACGAAGCGGAAGCCCGAGTCGATTCGGTCCGCAGCGATGCCGCGGCCGCGCTCGATGATCCAGGCCTGGTCGACTTTGTGCTCGCTGAACCCGATCGTGTTCAGCAGCCGGTGCCCCAGGTACCCGTTGATCATGCCCATCGACGTGTCGCCCAGCATCAGCGCCAGAATTCGCCGGCGGCGGATGTCGTCGTAGACGCGGCGGGCGACGGCTTCGGCCGCGGCGGGGACGCCTGCCGCGTTCGCGTGCAACCGATCTGCGGGATAGTCGATCCGGCCGCGTCGCACCCACTCGTCGAGCCGGGACATGAAAGTCGGATCCCCGGCCCAATCGCCGGCGCTCGTCCAGATGCGGCTGAACGCGCGGCCGACGGACGCCAGGCAGGCGCCGGTGTTCAGCAACCCGACCAGGCCGGGCCACTGCCCGGAGAAGTTGCTGGCCAGCAGCAACGGGTTTGGCTTGCCGACGACGCCGTCGGTCGTATGGGGTCCGTAGAACCAATGCACGCACACGCCGATCAGCGGGTCGTCGATCGGGCCGAGCTGCTCTATCGCCTCGTGGGGCTTGGTCAGGAAATCACCGACGCGGTAGGGTGTGCAGCCAAGCCGCCCGAGGGCGACCTCCATCTGCCGGGTGGCGGCCTCGATGCTCGCTCGGGCCCATTCGTTAGGCTGACGGCGATAGTCGCCGGGCCAGAAAATCGCGATCTTTCGGGACATGGGTGGGTCTCCCGGGCCGCCTCGTACTGTACCACGAGCCGCGCGGGTGGTAACGCCGGCCGCTGGCGGGGTCGGCCCCTTGCCGCGCCGCCCCGGTTGTCGCAGAATTCCCGCGCCGTTGGATTTCGAGCTTCAGCGGTCAGGATGACCGCCAATTGCCGGATGGAACCGAGCCATGTCCTTGATCACATCGCCGCAACACTCAAGCCGCCTTCTGGCCGGCGTGCTGACACTGATCCTGATCTCCGGCTGCACCAACCAGAAGGAGGAGCCGTGGAGCCCGCGTGCTCGTTCGACCGAGGAGCCGACCAAGGACTACGGGCGGGCATTGCCGCCGGGACAGCTTGCGCTGCGCAAGATCCCGCCGGAGCTGTACCCCGACTTTTCGCGCGGCTACGCGGATCAGCGCGGGCTACAGCGCGCCATTCGCTTCAGCATCGAGTATCTGCGCCGGCCTTCGAGCCAGCGCTATTTCCCGTATGGCGACATCAGCCACGCGCGCGCCCTGGCTTCGCTCCAGACATTCCTGACCGTCCTGAGCGAGGCGCGCAGCGGTGACGAGCTGGACCGGGTCATCCGCGAGCGGTTCGATGTGTACCAATCGGTCGGCTGCGACGAGCAGGGCACGGTCTTCTACACCGGCTATTACACGCCGATTTTCGAGGGCCGCCGGCAGCGCGAGGGCGCCTTCCAGTATCCGCTGTATTCCTACCCGCCTGATCTGGAGAAGGACTCGGAGGGGATGATCCTGGGCCGGCGCTCGCCGGACGGGCGGCTGACGCCCTATTTCACCCGGCGGGAGATCGAGCAGGGCGGGTTGCTGCGCGGCCGCGAGGTCGCCTGGCTGAAGGATCCGTTTGAGGCGTACGTTGTGTCGGTGCAGGGGTCAGCCAAGCTCAGGCAGGCCGACGGCTCGCTGTACGAGTTGGGCTACGCCGGCAACAATGGCCACAACTACACGCCTGTGTCGGAGAAGATGATTGCGGACGGCGTCATCGCCCGCGACCAGCTTTCGCTCCAGACACTGATGCGCTATTTCCGCGAGCACCCGCAGGATATTCAGAAGTACACCTGGCAGAACGACCGCTTCATCTTCTTCAAGGAATCGCGCGGCGGGCCGTTCGGCAGCATCAACGTGCCGGTCACGACGTATCGCACCATCGCGACCGACAAGGCCGTCTTTCCGCGCGCCGGGCTGGCCTTTCTCGATACGACCCTGCCGGAGATTCACAACGGCAGCGTCCAGAGCCGGCCTTATGCCGGGTTTGCGTGCGACCAGGACACCGGCGGGGCGATCCGGGCGGCGGGCCGCTGCGACGTGTACTTCGGGATCGGCGGCGGGGCCGAGGCGCTGGCCGGTCGGACCGGCGCCGAAGGCATGCTGTATTACATCTTCGTGAAGGAACCGGCCGCCACGCCGCAGTAATCCGCGGCCTGGATCGGGTCGCGCGGATGGCACGACCGCGCACGAGGAGCGGCCATGGCTGGCTCGACTCGAAAACTGAAATTCGAAGAGGCCATGCAGCGGCTGGAGGCGATCGTCGCGGCGATGGAGAGCGGTGAGATCGGCATCGAGGACTCGCTGCGCAAGTACGAGGAGGCCATGGCGCTCAAGGCGCACTGCCAGCGGATTCTCGACGAGGCCGAGCAGCGCATTCAGAAGATCCAGCGCAATGAGGCGGGTGAACTGAAGATCGAGCCGTTCGAGCCGCCGGCGGCCGGGGGGGAGCTGCCCGGCGAAGAGGATGTCGAGCGCGACGACGAGTAGCGGCGCGCTCCGTGTTCGGCGCATAGTGCGCGGCGAGATAGTCGAGGATCTGC
>CAYOHG010000316.1:0-4654 GCA_964403685.1 uncultured Planctomycetales bacterium | reverse complement strand
GATCGAAGTGCCAGTGCGTGTTGATCAGGAAGCGCACCGGCTGGCTGCTGACCTTTGCGATGGCCTCCTGGATTTTCGGCGTCAGCGGCGCGAACTGGTCGTCGATCATGAAGACGCCGTCATCGCCCGTCGAGATCGCGACGTTGCCGCCCTGCCCTTCGAGAAGAAACACGCTGCCGGCGACGGGCTTGGCCTCGATCGTGATCGGCGCGTCATCCTGGGCACGCAGCGCGGACGCGAACGCCGCCGAGAGTCCCCACGTGATCAACCACCAGCGACTGGACGGGTTCATGTCCGGCTCCTCGCGCCACAAGACGCCTTCCCGCACGGCGCCGGAGTTTCCCGCGCCGGTCCCCGCCGGGAGAACCGCAGGATCGTACCGGTGCCGGCGGATTCGACAAGCGAAAGCGGATCAGGCGTTCCCTTTTGACGAACTTGGCGTATCCTGATGAGCATGTCCAAGATCCGACAAGCCGTTCCGTTGCCGCGCGGGGACTTGAGCTCCTCGCCCGAGGGCGACCTCAAACCCTACGAAGTGTTCGTGCAGGTCGAACACGGCAAGCCGCACGCGCACGCCGGCAGCGTCGACGCACCGGACGACCAGATGGCCCTGCTGTTCGCCCGCGAGCACTTCGGCCGCGATCAGCAGTGCGTACAGGTCTGGGTCGTGCCGCGGACGGCGATCCTCCGCACGGATTACGACAAGGACCTGGTCTTCCGACTGACGGACCAGTCCTATCGCTTCGCGCATGGCTACAACGTCGGCGAGAAGTGGCGGCATTTCATGAATCAGAAAGAGTACGACACCTATAAGAAGGAAGACATCAAGGAGCATTTCTGAACGTCTCGACCGAGGTTCCGGGAGCCGCCATGACCGCGCTTTCGCCCGACCAATCGCTCGCCCTGAGCGACCTGCTGCTCAGCGTCGCCGACGACAAGCTCTTTCTGGGGCATCGCAACGCTGACTGGACCGGCCTGGCGCCGATCCTGGAGGAAGACATCGCGTTTTCGGCGCTGGCTCAGGACGACCTGGCCCACGCCGGGGCGCTGTATGAATTCGTCGGCGTCCTGAGCGGGCGCGATGCCAATCGGCTCGCGTACGGGCGCAAGCCGGACGAATACCGCTGCTGTGCGCTGGTCGAGCTGCCGGACGAATTCGACTGGAGCGTGGCGATCGCGCGGCAGTTTTTCTGCGACCATTTCGAGATGCTGCGGCTCGGGCGGCTGGCACGCTCGGTGCACACCGAGCTGGCCGCGCTGGCGCGGCGCATTCTCGCCGAACAGCGCCTCAACCTCGGGCACGCCGATGCGTGGATCAACCGGCTGGGCAAGGGCAACGTCGAATCGCGCGACCGCATGCAGGCGGCGCTCGACCGGCTCGCGCCGCTGGCGCCGGGCCTTTTCGAGCCCGCCCCTGGGCTGGGCCTGCTCGAATCGAGCGGACTGTACCCGCGCGGCAGCGGCGACATGTTCGCCGAGTGGCTGGGAACGATGGAGAACCTGGTTCGCGAGGCCGGGCTCACCGTAACCGTAGAACCCTGGCCGTCCGGCCAGCGCGGCGGCCGAGCCGGTGTGCACTCCGACTCGTTCGCCGGCATGCTCGACGAGCTGAGCGAGGTTTATCGCGTGGAGCCGGAGGCACGCTGGTAATGTCCGGTAAGCAGCGATGACCTCGACGCCGGAAGTACTCGCGACACTGGCCACCATCCTCGACCCCGAGATGCCCATCAGCATTGTCGACCTCGGGATCGTCGAAAACGTCCAGATTGTGCCGCTTGGTCCCGCCGCCGACGAACACCGCGTGCTCATCACCATCACCCCCACGTTCGTCGGCTGTCCGGCGCTCGATATGATCCGCGATCAGATTCGCCGGCGCATCGGCGAACTGCCGCGCGTCGCGGACGTCGAGGTGCGCTTCGTCAACGACCCGCCCTGGACCGTCGGCCGCATCAGCCCGGCCGGCCGCGAGTCGCTGCGGCAGCACGGCGTCACCGTGCCGCTGACGGTCGGCGGAGCACCGCGCAACATTCGCTGCCCCTATTGCGACTCCCCCGACACGCAGCTTGAGAGTCGCTTCGGCCCGACGCGCTGCCGGATGATTTACTACTGCCCGGCCTGCCGCAACTCGTTCGAGCACCTGAAGAGCGCCGAGGCATGAAACGCGACCGCCCGCAGGCCGCGGAACTCACCGGCGCAACGCTATCATCGTCTGGAGCGGACACGAAAGGACGCGCGGCATGGACCATCGCCCGGCACACACCCAGCCATGATTGACCCGCAGCGTCTGCGCCAGATCGTCGAACGCACGCGCGACATCCCCTGTGTGCGCTCGCTGGGACTACAGGTGCTCGAAGCCGACGAAGGCTACTGCAAGATCAGCGCGATCCACGACCGCAACTACGACGGCATTCCCGGTACGTTCCACGGCGGGATGCTCGCCAACGTCGCGGATTGCGTGGCGTGGTTCGCCATCGCCACCTGCGTCGGGCCCGATGAGCCGATGGTCACGACCGACCTTGCCGTGCGATACGTGAATCCCTGCATCGGCGATGTGACTGCCAGCGGGCGGGTGATCAAGATCGGGCGCACGCTTTGCCCGGTCGCGGTCGAGATTTTCGACGCTGCGGGAACGCTCGTGGTCGCGGCAAACGTGTGCTACATGCGGCTGCCGCTTTCCGCGTCCGGCGTGCCTAAGCTCCCGAGTGAGGATGCGTGAATCCTCCCCGGCACAGCCGCCGTACGGCTCGTAACCGGCGATGCGTGCCGGCTTCCGTCGCCGCCCGAAGTGGGTGGCGCGCATCGCGCCGCGTTGGATTGAAGATGCGCATCGCGCCGCGTTGGATTGAAGATGCGCATCGCGCCGCGTCGAAATGAAGAAACGCACCGCACGGCGCTGGAATGAACATGATCTCCTTCATAGTCCCGGCGCACAACGAAGAAACCCTGCTGCCGCAGGCCCTGGATGCCATTCGCACCGCCGGCGAGGCGCTCGGGCGGACCTACGAGATCATCGTGGTGGACGATGCCTCGACCGATGCGACCCCCGCGATCGCGGCGGCGCACGGCGCCCGGGTCGAGCCGGTCGCGCTGCGCAAGATCGCCGCCGTCCGCAACGCCGGCGCACGCGTCGCGCGGGGCGGGCAGCTTGTATTTGTCGATGAGGACACGCGCGTGATGATCGAGGCGGTTCGCGCGGCGGTGGCGGCGCTGGACGCGGGATACGTCGGCGGCGGGGCCAGCGTCGTGTTCGAGGGCCGCGTCCCGCTGTGGGCCCGCGCGTTCCTGCTGCTGTTCGTGCCGGTGTATCACGGGCTGGGCTGGGCGGCCGGCTGCTTCATCTTCTGCACCCGCGCCGCGTTCGAAACGGTCGGCGGGTTCGACGAATCCGTCTACGCCGCCGAGGAAGTGCTGATGAGCCGGGCGTTGCGGCGGCTGGGGCGGTTTCGCGTGCTGCGCGAGGAGGTGATCACGTCGTCGCGCAAGCTGCGGACCCATACGATGCGGGAGCTGCTGGGTCCGCTGTTTCGGCTGGGCTGGCGTGGTCAGTCGGGGCTGCGCGAGGGGCATCGGCCTGAATTCGCGATCTGGTACGGCCCGCGCCGCGAGGACCGCGGCTGAAGCATGCTCCGCGCGCGGCACCAGCGGCGCACCGTGCCACCTCCAGGGTTACGGGGCGAAGATGCCAGGTAAGGCCGAGCGCGCCGACGCGCTTGCTATCTGCTCAGCCGCGCAGAGAATCCACTGTGTGATGAGCGCGTCCGCCCGGCGGGTCGTGCCAACCGGCGGGCCCCGAGGTGTTGCATGCTCGACCCCCACGGAGAGGCCAACGCCATCCTGCGCGAGTTGCAGGAGCGCGCGAAGGAACTCAACTGCCTCTATCGCATCGAGGAGTTGACCAGTGCTCCCGATGCCTCTCTGGATGAGATCCTCCAGGGCGTAATCGCCGCGATTCCGCCGGGCTGGCAATTCTCCTCGCTGTGCACAGCCCGCATCCGCCTGGACGGTCGCGTAGCCGAGTCGCCCGGAATGGTGGACTCGCCCTGGGTGCTGCGCTCGGAGATCCGCGTACAAGGCCAACCATCCGGCTTAATCGAGGTTTTCTATTCCCAGGAATGCCCGCGCGCCGATGAAGGCCCGTTCCTCAAGGAAGAGCGGCGGCTGATCGACACGATCGCCGACCGGCTGGGCAGTTGCGTGACTCATCGCAAGCTGCTGGCCGAGATGAAACAATGGCAGAGCGCCAAGCTGGAGCTGAGCAATCGCTCGCTGCGCGATTGGACGGTCATTCTCGACCTGCTGCGGCGGACTGACGAGAGCCTGCTGCTACGTGTGACGCGGAAGATGATCAACCACCTGCGCTGGGGCGGTGTGCGCGAGGCCGATGCGCTGCTGCAACAACTTGGGGCGCCGGCCGCGCCGGCCGTGCGCGATGCACCGCTCGATTCGAACGAGCCGCTGCCGATGGTGGCTCCGCTAACTGGCGACGCCCTGGTCGACGAGACCTTCCGCCTGGCCGCCACCCACCTGCCCGATGCCGAGATCGTCCAGTGCATTCACCAGTGGATCCGACAGGATCGCTCGGCCTTTCTGGTGAACACGGTCGAGGACTACCGTTCGTCGCTGAGCGAAGTCGGCGACGCGCTGGCGCGCTACC
>CAYOHG010000315.1:0-4661 GCA_964403685.1 uncultured Planctomycetales bacterium | reverse complement strand
TTCCCGCTGGAGCGGTTGCTGCTGCCGGCGTCACTAGCCGGGCTGGCGGAGCTGCTCGCTGATCGCGAAGTCGAGATCATCGACCGGCCGCGGAGCTGGAGAAGCCTGGCCCAGCGGGCGCTGGGATCGGCGTGTGTGCTCGAACCCGGCTGGCTTGACGATCTGAATGTCGGGCTGCGGGAGGTACGCACACTGGCCGGCGGAAGTTGGCTGGTGCTCGACCTGGAGAGCACCGCTCGCATGCTTCGCGCCGGCGGCTGGGACATGCGGACGATCGCGCTGCGGCACCCGCATGGCGTCTTCAGCGCGCGGGTCTCCTACAGTGACGTGCCGACGCGCGGCTTCGCGCTCGAAGACGTCTTTCCGTATGGCGTGCTCGCGGACGACGGCGGGTTCGGCTGCCGGGCACTGTGCGGCGGTCGGACCTGGAAGCGTGCGTCGGATGCGCTGATGATCGCGTCGATCCTGATGCTCGACGGACCGCGCTTCGAGCACAGCCGCCATGTGCTGTCGGCCATGTCGGCCGAGGGTGTGGGCGAGTGGATCGCCAGCGATCTGCCTTGGCTGGCCGCCGGGGCACTGGGCGAGCCGCTCGCTCCGCGATTGGCCCAGCATGCGTTTCGTATGCTGGTCGGCGCGCCGATCGAGGACGGTTTGCAGTACTGGAATCGCTGGGACGACACGGCGGTCGTCCTGCGCGACATCGCCGACCTGCCGCGGCGTTTCGAGCGACTGAGCACGGTGCGTTGGGCGGCCGATGAGCGGAGCGGTGCGGCGCGGCTGGGGTTGACACTTGCGCCGCGCACGTCGCTGTCATCCCGCGCGGCCGCGATTCCCAGGCGGCATCGGATCATCGCCAGCGGGCGGATCGATCAGTGCGGGGCTCACGATGGGGTGGCGCCGGAGGCGATGGTCGTCCTGATGAAGTGGCTGGCCCGCAGCGCGGCGGACGACGGGGGACCGGTGCCTCTGGATGACGCGACCTGGCTGACGTGGCAGTTCGAAACCGTTGATGGACTGCGTTACGCCTCGCATTTCGCATCGGCGGCAGACTTGCCGGGAATGTGCGACGTTCGGGTACTGCGGCTGTGCGAAGATCGGGCCGGGGCGCAGCCGGAGACTGCCAGCGGCGTGGTTGAAGAACGGGTTTGCCTGCCCGCGGCGCGCGGAGTGCTCGGTGACGGTAGCGTGGAGTTCCAGCGCACGCTGGTACGCGTGGTGGCTCGGTGGCTCCAGGCCTGCACGGGCGCCTAGCCGGCTGCGGTCGCGGTTTGCGGACGGTCGCGGCTGCCGTTACAAAGCCGATCAGGTTGGGATCGCCGACGGCCTGGGGCCAAGTGGGATGCTATGCGCACTGCCAAGCTGGGTAACATCTGTGTCGTCGGCTTGCAATGGGGCGATGAGGGCAAGGGCAAGGTCGTCGACACGCTGGTGTCGGAATTCGACGCCGTGGTTCGCTACAGCGGCGGACCCAACGCCGGCCACACGGTGGTGGTTCGCGGCGAGAAATTCGCGCTGCACCAGATTCCCAGCGGGGTCCTGCACCCCAACGTTCGCTGCTACATCGCCAACGGATCGGTGATCGACCCGGCGGTGCTGCTGGCGGAGCGCGAGCGGTTGGTCGCCCGCGGGGTTGATGTGGACAGCAAGCTGCGGATCAGCGACCGCGCGCACGTAATCTTCCCGTTTCACCGCCGACAGGACGTTTCCGCCGAGAAGCTGGCCGGTCCGCAGGCGCGGATCGGCACAACGGCGCGCGGGATAGGGCCATGCTACTCGGACAAGGTCTCGCGCCGCTGGGGCGTGCGCATCGGCGAGCTGTTGGATGCGGAGCGCTTCCGGGCGCGGCTGACCGAGATCGTGGCACATAAGAACGCCTACCTGGCGGCGGTCTACGAGCTGCCCGAGCCCTATGACGCGGACGCGATCGCGCGGGAGTATCTGACGTTTGCCGAGCAACTGCGGGCGTTCATCGTCGACACCGGCGTCGAACTGCACGAACTGCTCAAGGCGGGCAAGCGGCTGCTGTTCGAAGGCGCGCAGGGCAGTCTGCTGGATATCGATCATGGCACGTTCCCGTACGTCACAAGCTGCAACGCGGGCGTCGGCGGCGTCGCCAGCGGCGCGGGGGTCCCGCCGACCGCGATTCAGGCCGTCATCGGCGTGGTCAAGGCGTACACGACTCGCGTGGGCGAAGGTCCCCTGCCCACCGAGCTGCACGATTCCGTCGGGCAGATCATCCGCGAGCGCGGCGGGGAGTATGGCACGACAACCGGCCGGCCGCGGCGGGTCGGATGGTTCGATGCGGTCGCGACGCGCTACGCGACGATGATCTCGGGGCCGCGCGCGCTGGCGGTCATGCACCTTGACACGCTCTCGGGGCTGGAATCCGTGCGGATCTGCACGGGCTACCGCATCGGCTCGACGCTGCTGAACTCGCTGCCGGCCGATACGTACAGCCTGCTGGGCGCCACGCCGGTATACGAAACTCATCCCGGCTGGGGGGAGTCACTCGATCGCTGCCGGACGCTGGACGACCTGCCGCCGGCGGCGCGCGGCTACCTGAATCGCATCGCGGAACTGCTCGAAACGCCGATCGGCATGGTCGGAGTCGGGCCCGACCGCGAGCAGTCTATTCTGGTGGGAGACTGACGCGGATGTCGGCTGGTCCTGCGTCGGATGTCTGGGCCGAGCTGGGGCTGACGCCGCAGGCACTTCCCCGCCACGTTGCGATCATCATGGATGGAAACGGGCGCTGGGCGCAGCAGCGCGGCTTGCCGCGGATCGAGGGCCATCGCAACGCCGGGACGGCCGTCCGCGAGACGGTGACGCAGTGCGCGCGGCTGGGACTGCGGGCGCTGACGCTCTACAGCTTCAGCCTCGAGAACTGGAAGCGTCCGCAGGACGAGGTCGCTGGTCTGATGGACCTTTACGCGCGCTACCTGGTCTCGGAGCGCCGCGAGATTCTCGACCATAACGTGCGAGTGATGCAGATCGGCCGGCGCGAGGGACTTCCGCCGCGCGTGCTGGCCGAGCTGGATGAAACCGAGCGACTCAGCCGCGACAATACCGGGCTGACGCTGTGCCTGGCGCTGAACTACGGGGCGCGCACCGAGATCATCGATGCGGTCCGCGCCTTGGCGCGCCAGGTGGCCGCCGGAGCGCTTCATCCCGAGCAGATTGACGAGGCGTGCATGTCGGCGGCGCTCTATACGCGCGGCCTGCCCGACCCGGACCTGGTCGTGCGGACCGCGGGCGAGATGCGCATCAGCAATTTCCTGCTCTGGCAGATCAGTTATGCCGAGCTGTACGTGACTCCGGTGCTGTGGCCGGATTTTCGGCGGGAAGATCTCAACCAGGCGCTGCAGGCCTTCGCGGCGCGGGAACGCCGATTCGGCGACGTTTCGGGCCGGGGGTCGCCGGCCGGCGGCGTACAGCCGGCGGCGCGCGAGGGCTGATCGCCGTGTTGCGCTTCCGGCTCATTTCGGGCAGCGCGCTGGCGCTGTGCATCACCGGGCTGCTGGTGCTGGATGCGTACCTGGCGGGGCTGCCGGCGCCGGATTGGAAACTGGCCGGCCTGCACCTGGGGCGCGGGCTGTTCAACGGGCTGCCGACGACTCTGGTGGTGCTGACGCTGACCCTGCTGTCGACCCGCGAGCTGACACGCTTCGCGCGGGCGCAGGGCTGCCGGCCGCTGCGGTTCGAGGCGTACTTCTTCGCCGCCGGACTGGTGGTCGGTCCCTACCTTTCGTTCAATCTGCCGCTGGAATCGCGCCTGCACGATGAAGCCTGGGGCTTGCTGTGGCTGTCGCTGGCGGTGGCCTATGCGTTCTGGGCCCAGGCGGCGCGGCGCGGCATCGAGGGCGTGCTGATTAACGTCTCGACGACCGTTTTCATTATCGCGTACGCCGGCGGGTTCGCCGGGTATCTGACCAAGCTGCGGATGGAAGTGGGCGATTCGGCCGGCGCGGTGGTGACGCTCTTTTCGGTCTTCGTGGTGAAGATGACCGACGTGGGCGCGTATTTTCTAGGGATGCGCTTCGGCCGCACGCCCCTGGTCCCCTGGCTGAGCCCCAAGAAGACCTGGGAAGGCCTGATCGGCGGCGTGCTGGTGGCGCTGCTCAGCGCACTGCTCGTCGGGGCGATTCTGGCCGCGTGCGATCTGCTGCCGAGGTCGCGCTCGGTTCTGGAGGCGCTGCCGGCGCTGGCACTGCTGGGCATCCTGATGGCCGGCTTTTCGATCGCCGGCGACCTGGCGGAATCGCTGCTGAAGCGCGACGCGCGGCTGAAAGACTCCGGCGACACGTTTCCAGGACTCGGCGGCGTGCTGGACGTGTTTGATTCGCCGCTGCTGGCCGCTCCGGTGGCGTGGTTCTTCTGGACGCGCCTCGATCCGCTGTTGGGATGAGGACCAGCGCGCGGAGGGACGACGAAGAGCGACGAGCTGAACGCGAATCGCGCAGGAACCGCTTTTGCCGGAAGCGCGGGTTTCGAGGCCGTCGCCTCGGCATGCGATCGACTGGCAATTTGCACCGCTTCCGGTCGCGGCGGGCCATTGGCGCGCCGCTGCTCATTCGCTCTTGGCTCTTCGAACTACTCCCTTTTAAGTTAATGCACCGCGGCCGCTTCCAGATGGTCCAGTGCCGCGATGACCTCCGGGA
>CAYOHG010000314.1:0-4665 GCA_964403685.1 uncultured Planctomycetales bacterium | reverse complement strand
CATGTGGAGGCGCTGCGCCAGCGGCGGCTGCGATGCCGGCGGAGCGGTGGGACTGGGGCGCAGCGTGTCCGGCGCCTGAGATTCGCGCGGGCCGTGGCCGGCGGCATGGCGGAGCGGAGCCGCCAAGGCCACAATACACAACCACGCCGCTGTGGCGGTGGTCGCACCGGCGAACAGGTGTTGCGTGGCCATCGGCTGCGTGCCTTGCGCAGGAATCGCTCGAGCCATCGTACCATAATGCCGCCGGTCCATCCTCCGAAGCACGAGACCGCACCGATTCGAGTTGGATTGATTACCAGCTCGGATCCGCCGGAGCCATACCTGCGCGCGATCGCCCAGGTGGGCGCACTGCAACTGACCGCGTTTGCCGGCGGTCGGCGGAGCGATTGCCCGGACGGCGTCGAGTGGTTCGACGATCGGCGCGTATTGCTGGCGCAGGCCGGCGTGAACGCCGTTCTGCTGGTCGTTTCGCCGCGCACCGGTCAGGAGCTGGCGGACGAAGCGGTCGCCGCCGGCGTGCACGTCTGGCGTCCACCGCCGCTGGCGACATCATTCGCGCCAGCGGCCGATCATCTGCGGCGCGTGCTGGCGGGGCATTCGACCTATCGCGTGTCTTCGCTGGTGGATCGCGGCGCCGAGGCGCTGCGCCGCACCCTGACCCACCCGCAGGGGGTCGTACCGGCCTTCTCGACGCTGCGGCTGCGGACACCCGGCCCGCCACCGGCGTCTTGGCGCGTCAGCCAGAAGGAAGCCGGCGGCGGCGTGCTCTGTACCGATGGCTACGAGCTGCTGGAGTTGCTGGTCGCGGCGCGCGGTCTGCCACAGAGCGTGTATTGCCAGCGGGCGCACTGCCACCGCCGCCAGGGCGAGCCGCCGCGCGAGACCGAAAGTGTCGCGCTGGCCGTCGTGCGTTACGGCGACGGGGAGCTGGCGCTGATCGAAGCGGCGTGGGACGCCGAGCCGCCGGTCGCTGAACTGCTGCTGGAGGGGCCCAGCGGGCGGATTCAGTTCGTCCCGGGCGCGGCGCGGGTGCTGTCGCTCGACGGGCAATCGCTGGCGAACCTCGCGTGGGGCGGCCCGACCTGGCTGACCGAGGAGCTGGAGCGGTTCGCGGCCGGTGTGCGATCCGGTCGCGGGGGCGGCGAACTGGCCCCGTCGCTCGAACGTCACCTGGCGGTCTCCGCGCTGCTCGAGGCCGCGTACCTGTCGTCGCGAACCGGGCAGCCGGAAGACCCACGCCGCCTGTATGAGGTGCAGAAATGGCCGCAGCCCGGTCGATCCGATCTACTGCCGTTCTGAATCATCGCACGGCGGCCTGCGCCGTCCCGAGCGGCGCCCGTGAGGAACCGCGGGAAGTGGGAGGCCGGCTGGCGAAGAAGTCGCCGCTCCCTTCTGGTCGTGGCGCTGATCGTCGCGTCGCGGATCGCTGGCGCGGAATCGCGATCGGTCACAAAGCGCGCCTTCGGGGCACGTGGCGCGGTGCGGCCAGAGTGCTCCTGCTCGTGCTTCTATTTACGCCCCTGAGCGGCTGCGTGACGACGCGGCCGGGGGCGCTGCGCGTCTGGGTCGTCGATGGCCAGCAGGAGATTGGGCGGCAGGCGGCGGCCGACCTGGAGAATGAGGTCTTTTCGGCTGCTGGCGGGTTTGTCCGGCTGGTCACCGCGATCAACGACGTTCAGTCGATTCAAATCGCGCTACGAGCCGAACAGGCGCCGGCAGGGGCGGTCCAGTTACGTCTGTCCGATCTGCGTGGCACGGATGGCGCGTTGTTGGCCGGCGAGGTCTACCGTCCGTTTCGCGTCGTCGATACGCGGGTCGAGGACTTCCCGGCCTGGTACCCGACCCACACGGGAAACTGGCTCGAACCGCGTGCCGTGCCGGACGTTCTGGTGCCGTGGGAATCGGCCCGCGGCGGGCCAGTGACGCCGCGCGGGTCGTCCGCCGAGATCATCTGGCTGTACATCTCAGTGCCGCCGACGGCGGCGCCCGGGGAGTACCGCGGGACGCTTGAGCTGGTCGCCGGGCCGTATGCAGGCGGAGACCAGGCGGCACCGCTGTTCCGCTGCGAGCTGCGCCTGACCGTGCTTCCGGTCGCCATTCCCGGCGAGCCGGGGCTGACCGCGATTGCGCGAGTCGACCCGCGCGAGCTGCTGCGCGCGCACTTCAACTGGCCGATCGAGAGCGCCGCGGAAACGCGCATCCTGCCGGGTGAAGCGTCTCACCAGGGCGCGGTGCGGCTGATCCGCAATACGTTCGGCCTGCTGCACGAGCATCGGCTCACGCCGGTATTGTGGGGCTCATTTCCCAAGTATCACGTCAGCGGCGGGCGCGACCTGCGGATCGAGTGGGAGCCGTACGATCAGCTCGTGGAGGGCTGGATCAGTGGCGACAACTACGCCGACCGCGTGGGGGCGCCGGTCTGGCCGCTGCCGGTTTCCGACGAGTATCCCAGCGCGGCGCGCGAAGGCGGATTTGCCAGCGAATCGTATGCGCGCCTGCTGGCTGACTACCTGCGTGCCTGTGGCGAGCACTTCGCGGAGCGCGGCTGGTCGCAGCAGGCGCTGCTGCGCGCGGAGCTGCCGACACGCCTGACGGCGACGGCGGTCGATCGTGTTCGAAAGACCGCAGCCGCGATGAAAATGGCCGATCTGGACTGTCCGCTCATGGCACATCTCCCCGCGCGTTCGCTGCGCGGCTTCGGCTGGGCCGATGCGCCGTCGGTCGAGCTGTCTGAGGTGTCGATCATGTGCCCGCCGGCGGGTTGGCTTGAACCGGCTGCGATCCGATCTATGCAGGCGACGCAGCGGCGCATCTGGTTCGTTCCGGATGCACCGCCTTATTCCGGCACATTGTCGCTCGCGGGAGGCGCCACCGATGCACGCGTGCTGGGCTGGCAGGCGGCGCGGTACGGACTCGACGGAATCTGGCTGGAGACGGTGGCCCCGCCAACCGGGGATTCGCCGGACCGCGCGCGTTTCGGCGATCCGCTGATTCGGGCCGGTCGGGAACATGGGCTGACCGACGCGCCGGTGCCGACAGTACGACTGAAGCGCCTGCGGCGCGGGCTGCTCGACGCCGAACTAGTGGCGCTTCTGCGGCGCAGCGGCCAGCCGCTGCTGGCGGATCGTAGCTGCGCGGCGCTGACACCCCGGGCGTTTCTCGACGCCTGCGCCGGCGACCTGTTGACGTGCCAAGACTCCGGGTGGAGCCGCGATCCGGGGATGTTCGCGCTCGGGCGGCGGCTGGTCCTGCAAGAACTGGCCAATCATGCCGCACCGACCTCCATTGGCGGGGCTGCCCAGATCGAGAATCTGGCCAGTTGGGCGCGCCTGCTGGCCGATCGAAAACCGTATCTCGAGGTGGTTGGGGCGCGCCTGGCCGAGTCACCGAGCGGCCTGCGCGCCGAAATCGAAGTCGCGCTCAGCAACTCGACGGATTCCGGGATCAGCGGCAGCCTCACGCTGGCCGATCCGCCGATCGGTTGGAGCCGGCCCGAGCCGATTCCGCTGTCGGCGGCTGCCGGCGGGCTGGGGTCGGCGCGAATGGAAATCGAGCTGGCCAGCCTTTCGTACGACGCGGATGGAGCGGCGATGTTTGCGGTGGAGTGGAGACCGGCCGGCGGTGACGCGCTGCGCGCTGCCGGGCGGCTGGCCGTGACCGCCGTGCAGCGTCTGGCGGGCGAAATCCGTGCCGATGGCAAGCTGGACGACTGGCCGACCGGGCCGGGCAGCTCGGCCGGCGGCTTTGTGCTGGTCAACCAGGGTTGTGGGTTCGATGCAGCGCGGCCGGCGCGCATCGCAGCGCCACCGACCCGCGTGACGTTCGCCCGCGACGAGGGCACGCTGTACATCGCCGTACGGGCCGAACTGGCGCCCGGATCCAAGCCGCACTGCGAAGCGACGAATTCGGTGCGCATTCAGGGGGCGCAGCCCTGGGGCGAAGACGTGATCGAGCTGCTGTGTGCGAAACCCGGAGTGCTGCGGGGCAGCGGCGAAGACCTGTTTGTGCTGCGGATCAAGCCGAACGGAGTCACGGTTGGCCGGCGCGGCTGCCTGGTCGATCCGCCGATCTATCGCTCGACGGCCTGGTCACCTGGCGCGGACGTCGCGGCCCGCGTGGAGGCCGACGCGTGGGTCGTCGAGGCGGCGATTCCGTTGGCGGCGCTGGCGGTCGAGGGCCAGACGCGCGTGCTGGGACTCAACGTGCTGCGGCTCGAAGCGCGCAGCGGGCAATACAGTTCATGGTCCGGCGTGCGCGGCAGCCATGGCTATCGGCCGGAGCTGCTGGGAAACCTGCTGCTATCGCCATAGGAGCAGCGCGCGTCGAGTAGCAATCGCGCGGGACGATTCAGCCGGTTTGGCGCACGTTGCGAATGATCTCGGCCGGGAAATCCTCGTCGAAGACCGCCTCGATCCGTGCTCCGCATCCGCAACATTCCCAGCACGTGGTGGGCTCCGCGCCGCGCGGCCGTCGCAGCGGAATCGGCAGGCCGCACGCGGCGCATTCGCCCAGGCGCCCGGCCAGCACGCGCACGAGGCGGTCGAGTGACCAGGGCTTGGGTAGAAATTCAACCACGCCGAGATCGGCGAACGCGTCGGCCGCGTCATGCGTGCCGGTTCCGACGATCTGGACACCCGGTCGCACGGCCCGCGCGCGGCTGACGAG
>CAYOHG010000313.1:0-4665 GCA_964403685.1 uncultured Planctomycetales bacterium | reverse complement strand
ACATCGCGCAGTGCCGCGAAGCTGCCGAACGACTTGCTGACGCTTTGCACGTCGATGCTCATCGCACACCCCCCTCGCGCACGGCCGTTTCCGCCGGCCGCAGCGCGCGACTCGCCCGCCCGACCTGCTGACCGCGCCATTCGACCAGGCTCTTGGCCACCAGCGTGGCCAGCGCCAGCAGCGCCAGCAGCGAGGCGACCGCGAACGCCGCCACGAAGTTGTATTCGTTGTAGAGAATCTCGACGTGCAGCGGCATCGTGTTGGTCTCACCGCGGATGTGCCCGCTGACAACCGACACCGCGCCAAACTCGCCCATGGCCCGCGCGTTGCACAGGATCACGCCGTACAACAACGCCCAGCGCACCTTGGGCAGCGTCACCCGCCAGAAGGTCGCCCAACCGCCGGCGCCCAGCGACAGCGCCGCCAGCTCCTCTTCGTCGCCCTGCTCCTGCATGAGCGGGATCAGCTCGCGCGCCACGAACGGAAACGTGACGAAGATCGTGGCCAGCACGATTCCCGGCACCGCGAAGATGATTTGGATGTCGTGCCGCGCCAGCCACGGCCCCAACCAGCCCTGCAACCCGAACATCAGCACATAGACCAGCCCGCTGATGACCGGCGAAACCGCGAACGGCAGGTCGATCAACGTCGTCAAGACGCTCTTGCCGGCGAAATCGAACCGCGCGATCGCCCAGGCTGCCGCCAGGCCGAAAACGAGATTGGCCGGGACGGCGACAGCGGCGACTACGAGCGTCAGCCGGATTGCCGAGAGCGCGTCCGGGTCTCGCAGGCTCGCGAGATAGGCCCCGACGCCCTCGCGCAGCGCCTCGGCAAAAACCGCCACCAGCGGAAGCAGCAGGAACAGCGCCAGGAATCCCAGCGAGATCGCGATCCCCAGCCCGCGGAACCAGCCCGGATCGGAGCGCGCCGCGCGCGGGGATACGACCGCTGCTGACGCCGTCGATACGTGAAGGGCCAGACTCATGCCGACGCCCCCATCCGGCGATGCGCGCCCGCCCACCATTGCAGCAGGTTGATCAGCAGGAGCAGCACGAAGGACGCCAACAGCATGACCACTGCGATGGCGGTCGCGCCGGCGTAGTCATATTGCTCAAGCCTGGTCACGATCAGCAGCGCCGCGATCTCCGTGCGCATGGGCATGTTGCCCGAGATGAAGACGACCGATCCGTATTCACCCAGCGCCCGCGCGAAGGCCAGCGCAAAGCCGGTCAACAGGGCGGGCAGCAGGGTCGGCAGAATTACGCGCCGAAACGTGACCCAGCGGCCGGCCCCCAAACTGGCGGCTGCCTCCTCATCCTCGGCACTCAGATCTTCCAAGGCCGGCTGAAGCGTTCGAACGACGAACGGCAGGCCGATGAACGTCAACGCGATCATCACGCCGAGCGGGCTGAAGGCGGCCTTGATGCCCAGCGGTTCGAGCCAGCGGCCGATCCAGCCGTTTGGCGCATAGATCGCGGTCAGCGCGATGCCCGACACCGCGGTGGGCAGCGCAAAGGGCAAATCGACCATCGCATCCAGTACCTTCCGGCCGGGAAACCGGTAGCGCACCAGCGTCCACGCGACGATGAACCCAAAGAAGGCATTGACCGTCGCGCCGATGAACGCGGCGCCGAAGGTGAGCTTGTACGACGCCAGCACGCGTGGCTCGCAGATCGCCTCCCAAAGCTCCTGCCAGCCCCCGGTCGCGGCGCGGAAAAACAGCGCCGCCAGCGGCACGAGCACAATCAGGCTCAGGTACAGCAGTGCGTAGCCGAGCGTCAGGCCGAAGCCTGGCAGCACGCTGTGCGCTCTCGCCCTGGCACGCATGGTCATCCTCGCAGGAGCTGCACGCCCGGCAGCTAGCCGCAACCGCGCCGCTGGCGCTCCCGGATCATTCGAGCGTCCGACCCGCCATGGCCGATCGCGGCACTTGCCGCGCGGCGGGCACGGCGCGGGCCGACCGCCCTTTGAAGAACCCTACGGCTTGTAAATCTGGTCGAACACGCCGCCGTCGTTGAAATGGGTCTCCTGAGCGGCGCGCCAGCCGCCGAAAACCTCATCCACGGTGAACCGCTTCATTTGCGGGAATCGCCGCAGGTCTTCGAGATCGGCGCACATCGGTCGGAACGGGCGGTAGTAGTGCTTGGCCGCCAGCCGCTGTCCGACCGGTGAATACAGATAGACCAGATACGACTGGGCCAGCTCGAGGGTTCCGTGCTTGCGAGCGACCTCATCGACCACCGCCACCGGCGGCTCGGCCTGGATGCTGACCGATGGGACCACGATCTCGAACTTGTCCGCGCCGAATTCGTTGACTGCCAGGAACGCTTCGTTCTCCCAAGACAGAAATACGTCGCCGATGCCGCGCTGAACGAAGGTCGTCGTCGAGCCGCGCGCACCGGTATCCAGCACCGGCACCTTCTTGTATAGCGCCGTGACAAACTCGCGCGCCTTGGCGTTCGCCGCCTGAACGGCCTCGGCACAAGCGGGGTCATTCAGCTTGCTCAGGTCCTCCAGCTCGTGCTCCAGCACACTGCCCCAGGCCGCCAGGTAGTTCCAGCGCGCCCCGCCGGAGGCCTTCGGATTGGGTGTGATGATCTGCACGTCCGGCTTGAGCAGATCCTGCCAGTCGCGAATGCCTTTCGGGTTGCCGGCCCGCACCAGAAAGACGACCGTCGAGATGTACGGGCAACTGTTGTTCGGCAGCCGCTTCTGCCAGTCCGTTGGAAGCAGCCTGGCTTTCTCCGCGATGGCGTCGATGTCGTAGGCCAGCGCCAGCGTGACCACGTCGGCCTCGAGGCCGTCGATGACGGCCCGGGCCTGCTTGCCCGCCCCACCGTGAGACTGCCGGATCGCGACCGTCTCGCCGCTGCGCTGCTTCCAATGCTCTGCAAACGCGCGGTTGAAGTCGGCGTAGAACTCACGGGTTGGGTCGTACGAAACGTTCAGCAGGGTCCGGTCCGTGGCCAACGCGGCCGGGATGCCACTCGCGAATTCCGCCGCCGCCAGGAGCGCCAGTAGGCAGATGCGATGCATGACGTCGGTCCCCTGTCAGTCGGTTCTGGCGAGCGAGCTCCGGCGGGGTTTCGGGACCACCTGGAGGTCGCGGCCCGTCTTCGACAGTAGGATGCAGCATGCGTCGTTCCGGCGACGAAATAGGTTTTGAAGCTACGCAGAAATATATATTATGGGACTCTATCATTATACACGGTTTTTCTATTCTATATGGTTGCAACACGTGAACACATGCAACAGAATATCCGCCGCATAGGACGGGTACCGCCGTGCGACGCTTTGACCACCTGCTGCTGCGCGTCTGGCGCGACGCCTGCCAGCACATCGAAATCGCTACCTCCGCGGCCACGATCGCGGCCGAGATTTCCAACGCGTTGCCTTTGCAGTTGCTGGCCGTCGCGCGGCTCGATTTCGCGCGCGCCGTGCTCGACGTCGTCGCGTCCGAAGCCCTGCCGCCTGGCGCGCCGCTGCTGCCAACACGAATCGAGTTCAGTCCCGACCAGCTCCGCGGGCTGATCACCTGGGCTGCGCGGCCGCATTTCATTCGGCTGTCAGACTCGCCGGCGGGAGCGGCGCTCGCGCCGCGGCTCGCGAGATCCGTGTCGCAGCGTGTCGTACTCGGTCCGCTGGCCAACGGAACCAGCCTTGCCGGCGTGCTCTTCCTGCTCCCAACCGAATCGATTCCGGACGGGCATGTGCACTGGCGGCTCATCGACGCACTGCTCGAACCGCTCTCCGCCGCGCTCGAGAATGACCGCCGCCTGCATGAGATTCGCACGCTGCGCGAGGCCGCCGAGGCGGACCGTCGATCGTTGCTGGCTCGGCTTGGGCGGCGCGAGCTCGCGACCACGATCGTGGGGGTCGAGGCGGGCCTCCGGCAAGTCATGGAGCGGGTCGAAATCGTCTGCCGGGCCGACGTTCCGGTGCTGCTGCTGGGCGACACCGGTACTGGCAAGGAAGTCATCGCCAGGGCGATTCATGATCGCTCGGCACGGCGTGACGGCCCGTTCATCCGCGTGAATTGCGGCGCGATTCCGCCCGAGCTGATCGATTCACACCTTTTCGGCCACGAGCGCGGCAGCTTTACCGGCGCCGTCGCGACGCACATCGGCTGGTTCGAGCGGGCCGACAAGGGCACGCTCTTCCTCGACGAGATCGGCGAGCTGCCGGCGGCGGCCCAGGTGCGCCTGCTGCGCGTGCTTCAGGATGGGTTCATCGAGCGCGTCGGCGGCCGGCATTCCGTGCATGTCGACGTGCGGATCGTCGCGGCCACCAACCGCGACCTCGCCGCGATGGCGCGCGACGGCCAGTTCCGTCAGGACCTGTGGTATCGCATCGCGGTCTTTCCGATCCCGATACCGCGGTTGCGCGATCGGCCCGATGACATTGCGGCGCTGGCCTGCCATTTCGCCCAGAAGGCGGCCACCCGTTTCGGCTTGGCACTGGTCATGCCGACGCCTGAGGACATTCGCCTGCTGGCGGCGTATTCCTGGCCGGGCAACGTGCGCGAGCTGGCCGCGGTGATCGACCGCGCGGCGCTGCTGGGCAACGGGCACGCGCTCGAGATCGCGACGGCGCTGGGGCCCGCATCGGCGGTCAGCACCGTGTCGACCGCGGTCGTCGCCGGGACCACCGCGACACCCACTGGCC
>CAYOHG010000312.1:0-4715 GCA_964403685.1 uncultured Planctomycetales bacterium | reverse complement strand
TCAGCCCGCTGGTCGGCAGGGCTTCGACGTAGAATTCGAGAGTCTCACCGCAGGGCGTAGCCGGCAGCGTGCCGGTGTACAGCCCGCCACCCAGCGGCGTCAGCGCCGTGGCTGTGAACGCGCCCGCGCCAACTCGCGAGTACAGCCACGCTGCTCCGGGCGGTACGCTCGCGGCGTATTCATCAATCTGCACGTCGATCGCGACCGGCTCGTCGACCGGAACGCTGGCCGGCACGCCGCTTGGAAAGCTGATCGTCACGCCCGGCACCATCGCGCGACCCAGCGCCACGATCGCCGCCCAGTTCTCCTCGGCCGTGGGGAGGATCTCCTCCGGCGGTAGCAGAAAACCCGGGGAACCGTCGGGCCGCAGCTCGATCGTCCAGCTATGCACGCCGGCGCCGCCATAGACCCAGTCGACCGCGTTGCCGGCCGCAAGATACAGCGTCAAGCCGATCGGGCCGGCGACGTAGTCCATCCCGTGAA
This sequence comes from uncultured Planctomycetales bacterium, assembly GCA_964403685.1. GTDB lineage: Bacteria > Planctomycetota > Phycisphaerae > UBA1845 > Fen-1342 > CAYOHG01. The sequence continues at coordinate 4,232 of CAYOHG010000312.1, read as the reverse complement.
CGGCCTCGATTTCAACCTCCATCAGCGCGTTGACGTCGCGGAATAGCGTACGGTCCGGTTCCGGCGGCTCACCCAGCGTGTAGCCCCAGGGCGACATGATGAGCTGTCCGTAGCTGTGAAAGTCGATATGCGCTGCCAGCTCCGGGTGCGCGAGTATGAAGTCGCGCATGCGCTGGTTCTCCGGCTCTGAGAACGGCGCGGTGCCGCGATAGGTTTCGTCCGATCCGCTCCCGCTGGAGCCGTCGCCGCCCCACTGGTAGCCCCAGTTGCGATTGTTGTCTACGCCGGTGCTGCCGTCGCCGTTGTTGCGGCGGTTCTTTCGCCACAGGCGGTCGACGTCCCAGGAGTACACATAGCCGTCGGGGTTCACGATCGGTACGACGTAGACGACTGCATCGGCCAGCAGGCTGCGGACACGCGCATCGGTGTCGTACGTCCGGACCAGCCGGTCGGCGATGTACATGGGCACCATGACGGCGACCCACTCGCGCGCGTGCTGGCAGCCGTTGAAGAGCAGGCCGGGCTTGCCATCCGGGCCGTCGGGTCCGGTGATCTGAACGCCGTAGAGCGAGCGGTTCTGAAGCGACACGCCCAGATCGAGCTTGGTCGCCAGGTCGGGTCGCAACGCCACCAGCGTGTCCAGATATGCGTTCACATCCTCATACGGGTGATACGACGCGAACCAGTCGCCGCGCTGCGTTGCATTCGCCGCCGACTCGGCATCCAGCAGCGCCTGGATGTTCTCGTGCAGGACGGCCCAGCGCAGGCCGCTGTGCTCCAGCGCGGGCATCCGCTCGGGCGGGACACGGAATGGAACCGAGCCCGGTCCGACCGCGCACGACCAGTGATCGCCGCTGATTTCCAGCATGCGCTCCAGATCGGCCTGCGTCCGCAGCTCGACCTGCACCAGTCGATGCTCGTCGTAGCGAACGCGCGGCTGCTCCTGGGAGAGCGCAGCGAGCGGGACGCAGATTCCAAGCAGCAGTGCGACCCAGCGGCAACGTTGGCGCGCCATCATGCGACTCCTCGAATGGGCGGACCGGCTCGGATCGCGATCGCCCCGATGCGTCGGCGGGAACTCGGCTCTTACCGCCATGCTAGCCGCGCCGGTCCCGTTTCACAATTGCTATTGATCTCGCGACGCGCACGGGCAGGCAGCTCACGCGGCATGCATGCTCAAACGGATTACCGCGAACGCCGGCCCCGCGCCCCGCACCGAGCCGGCCGGCGCGCGAAACGGCGCACGCCGCTGCGCGATACTTCGCAGCCGCAGAGGCACTGGAACGTCCGACGCGGCGGTCGCATTCGCTCCGAGCGGCTTGCGGCGGGGCTGCAACGCCGTAACGGCCGTAACCCGAGTCGCGCTCGCCCCGCGGCACGCGGCGTGCATAGAATCAGGTGCACGCTCGCATCCGCCGCGCGTGCAACGGGCGGTGTCCCATGTCCGTCTCGATGACAACCCACTCTCCCGAGGTAAACCGTCTGATCGAACAGCAGCTCCGCAACTGGGAGCTGTCCCGCCAGCAAGGGCGGGGAACCGGGACCACGCCGCCGCGACGGGCGGTCCGCGAATTCATCGCGGTTTCCCGCCAGGTCGCCTCGGGCGGCTCGGAGGTGGCGCGTCTGGTCGGCGAGCGGCTGAAGTGGCCGGTCTTTGACCGGGAGATTCTTCAGGCGATGGCCGGCGATGACGCGGCTCGAGAGCGCGTTTACACCGCCATGGATGAGCGCGACATCGGTTGGCTCGAAGAGATGATGCGTTGGCTGGTCCGCGAAGAGCCGCACCCGCAGGATTACTTCAAGCGGCTGACGCGGACGGTTTTGTCGTTGGCGCGCGGCGGAAATGCGTTGTTCCTCGGCCGTGGGGCGGATCTGATCCTGCCCCGCGAGTGCGGATTGCGCGTACGGGTGGTGGCTCCGCTGGAGCAGCGCGCCCGGACTTTCGTGCAACGCCTGAATACCACGCTTTCGAAAGCGCGCGAGGAGATTGAGCGCATTGACCGCGAGCGCACCGAGTTCGTGCACAGCCACTTCCGTGCCGCCGACGGCGACGACTGCCGCTTCGACCTGGTGCTCAACACCGGGCGACTCAGCACGTCGGACGCCGCCGAGATCGTGCTGCATGCGGCCCGGCTGAAAGGTGTGGTGGGCACGAACAGCTAGCTCCCGGCGACCGCTTGCGGGCTGACCCGCGGGTGGAACGTCGCACCGGTCGCTGGACCCGCTGTCGGGCCTGCGACGATGCGACCTGCCGGGCACATCCACACGGGCCTCCGGCCGCGCTGCCGCCAGGCAGAGAGTCGGAGGCTCGTGGCTTTCTGTGCAGCCCGGCGCATCGCGGAGCAAGGTCGAACACTAGCGCGCAAGGGCTGACGGCCGAAAGCCGAGGGCTAAAAGAGGAAGAGTCCGACGGATAACGGCCGAAGGCCAACGGCGGAATCGCAAGAACGCATCTTCCTCCACCGCTACGTCTTTTCGCACCGCATCCCGACGGACGCGGCTCTGATCCACTTCGTCTCTCCGTCTCTTCGTCCCTTCGTCCCTTCCCGCCGTGCCTGTGTGCCTTCTTCCCGGTACCTACCCGCACCGCGTACTGACGGACGCGGCTCGGAGCGTGCCGGGAAGCCTCAGTTGCGTCCGTTATTCACGCCGACCCTGTCAGTTCAAGGCGAGACGCTGTTGAGTTGGCCCGCGAAGCAAGTCCGGCGATGGCGGGGCGCCGGTATTGCGTCCCACATGGCCTGCGTTCTTCGCTTCGAGCGCAATCAGTACGCGGGCGGCAGCATGAGATGTCGCGACTAACGGCGTGGGGGATACACACGCCGGCATATCCACAACGCGAGAAAACACGCGTGGCCGACAATCCCGTGCACGCGATGTCGCCGAATCCAAATACGCTGCGCTGTTCGAGGAGGTTTGGGGCCCCGGCTCGCTGGACTGGAGCCCGGGTGGCGTCGACCACACGTACGACCTGATCGGCCTGTCCATTGGGGCGTATGAGGCCTCGCCCGAGGTCAATCCTTTCAGCTCCCGCTTCGACTAATACTGGCTCGCGTGCATCGCCGCCGGCAACGACCCCGAGGTCTGCGGCACGGCCGAAGGCGACAAGCCGATCCTCGACCCCGGCGGAATTCTCACACAGCAGGAATTCGACGGGTTGATCGAGTTCGGTGAATACTGCTCGGAATGCCACATCAGCCACGAGTACGGTCCCGGCGGTCGGCCGCCACTCTTCACCGACTTCCGCTTCGACAATATCGGCGTGCCCAAGAACCCGGAGAACCCGTTCTATGAGATGGACGAGGTTTTCCCGGATGATGGATCGCCGATCAACCCGCTGGGCGCGGATTGGATCGACTATGGGCTGGGCGGCTTCCTGCGAACGCGACCGGAATGGGCGCATCTGGCTTACGACAGCGACGGCAAGCACAAGGTCCCCACGCTACGCAACGTCGCGGCCGGAATCGGCAATGGGTTCCCCAAGGCGTACATGCACAACGGCGCGCTCAAGTCCCTGGCGGACGTAGTTCACTTCTACAACACGCGCGACGTGCCGGAGGCTGGCTGGGCGCCGCCGGAAGTCGACCGCAACGTGAATCGCGACATTTTCGAGGGCGTTCCGCTCGGGAATCTGCAGCTCGACGCCGAGGCCGAGGCATCGATTGTCGCATTCCTGAAGACGCTGACCGATCGGCGGGGACCGGGGCGTCCGATCGGAAGGCCGCAGGACGGGCAGACGGTTCCGTAGCCCTGTCGGCTGAATCGGGCAGGCGGGGGCCTTGCGGCCCCTGCCTCCTGCGTCGCCGGGCGGCCTTCGACGGCATCGAAAGGACGGCGCACCGCTTCCGATGCGGTCGTCGATCCGGCGACCCTCCGTTCGACTGAGTTTCGCTGAGTTGGTGGCCGGCCGCCTTCCGAGGCAGCGGCCGGCCCGCCGATGTTTGCCGCACCCCGCCCGTTACAATCTCCTCGCATGCTGCGCCTCGGCTCCATCCAGCTTGATTTCCCCGTCGTCCAGGCGGCGCTGTCGGGTTACAGCGATGCGCCGATGCGGCGGACGGCGCGGCGGCTCGGTGCGCCCTACTGCCTGCACGAAGTTGTGCTCGACAAGCTGGTCGTGCAGCCGGGAAAACGGCAGCGCGAGATTTTGCGGCTGCACCCCGACGATCACCCCGTCGGCGGCCAACTGATGGGTGCCGAGCCGACGCAGTTTGCCGAGGCGGCCCGGAAGA
>CAYOHG010000311.1:0-4724 GCA_964403685.1 uncultured Planctomycetales bacterium | reverse complement strand
CGGTACCCCAGGCCGCCGACGACGGAACCGCCGATCAGGGCGCCTTGTCCCGGCGTGGGCCGGGGCGCGGCGCCGGGCTGTCGGGCATGGATGGGGCCACGCGCGGGGGTCGGGGCGGCGCCCTTCGATGCGGGTTGGGCATGATTCCGCAGGCGCGCGCCCGTTCGGGGCTCGCGAGCCCCGCGACCTGCCCATGCCGCGGAGGGGCATGCTGCCTGCTCCAGTGTCGCAACGGAACCAGCCCGGCTGGCCGGCCGGGTGATGGCGCCGGGCCAGGGTCCGGTGCTCGCGGGTACACCACGCGTAGCTGGGCCGGTCCGCCCGAGGGCGCGCAGCCTTGCCTTTTAGCCCCGCCATCGCGCGGCCCGGATGCGCTGGCGTCAGCCGAAGTCGAGGCTCTCACCGAGGCATTGATGGAGGAGTACCGCGCGCGGGCGTTCTACCACGATGCGCTGGCCCGCTTCGGCGCGATCCGACCGTTTGCCAACCTCGAGCGCGCGGAACAGCATCATGTGGACGCGCTCTTGGCGCTGTTCGATCGCTATCAGCTCAGCCCGCCGTGCGCCGACACTGTCAAGCGCGCGATGACTGCAGAGAATCTCGCGGATGCCTATGCGCTGGCGGCCGATCTGGAGCGCGGCGAGGGTCCGTTCTATGACCGGCTGTTGTCAGCGACGGAGAAGCCGGACATCCGGTCGGTCTTTGAGCGCTTGCGCCAGGTTTCGCTGGAGCGGCATCTGCTGGCGGTGGAGCGCGGCCGCCGTGCCGGCTCGTAGATCGTGCCCCTGCGAAGCGGGTGAGCCTGGGGACCGCGCGGGCCCCAGGCTCACTATCCCGCGGTTCGTTCCGGGCTACGTTCCTTCTCCCGAGCTGGCCAGGTACTTCACCTGCTCGCTGGTGAGCTTGTCGATGCGGATCGCCATCGACTCGAGCTTCAACCTGGCGACTGTCTCTTCGATTTCGTGCGGCACGTTGTGCACGTTGAGCGTCAACTGGCCGTTCATGTCCTTGCACCACTCGGCCGCCAGGGCCTGAGTTGCGAAGCTCATGTCCATCACGCTGGCGGGGTGGCCGGTCGCGGCGCTGAGGTTGACCAGCCGGCCTTGCGCGAGCAGGAAGATGCTTTTCTTCTCGCTGAGGATGAACTCATCGACATTCGGCCGGACGTCGCGAACGACCTTTCGGGACAACGTCTCGAGCGCGGGAATATCGATCTCGACGTCGAAGTGGCCGCTGTTACAGACGATCGCGCCGTTGCGCATCTTCTTGAAGTGCTCTTCGCGCACCACGTGTTTGTTGCCGGTTACGGTGATGAACACCTCGCCGTCGGCCGCGGCCTGGCTCATCGGCCGCACGTCGAAGCCGTCCATGACCGCTTCGAGCGCCTTGAGCGGGTCCACCTCCGTGACGGTGACGAGCGCGCCGGCGCCGCGTGCCCGCATGGCCACGCCGCGGCCGCACCAGCCGTAGCCCGCCACCACGACCTTTTTGCCGGCCAGCAGCAGGTCGGTGGCACGCAGCACGCCGTCGAGCGTGCTCTGGCCCGTCCCGTAGCGGTTGTCGAACATGTGCTTGGTATCGGCGTCGTTGACGGCGACGACCGGGAATCTCAGCAATCCCTGCTCGTGCATCGCGCGCAGGCGGATCACTCCGGTGGTGGTCTCTTCCATGCTCGCGACGATGTTGCCGGCGTCCTTCTGACGCTGGGTGTGCAGCACGTTCACGAGGTCGGCGCCGTCGTCCATGGTGATGTGCGGCTTGTTGTCGATGACCGCGTGCAGATGCTCGTAGAACGTCTTGACCGGCTCGCCGCGCCGCGCGAAGACCGGGATGCCGAAGTCGGCCACCAGGCTGGCGGCGGTCTCGTCCTGCGTGCTGAGCGGGTTGCTGGCGCAGAGGGCCACCTCGGCGCCGCCGGCCTTCAGCGTGCGCATCAGGTTGGCGGTTTCGCTGGTGACGTGCATGCAGCAGCCCATCCGCAGGCCCTTGAGCGGCTTCTCGCGCTCGAAGCGCTTCTTGATCAAGCCCAGCACCGGCATGTCGCGCTCGGCCCAGAGAATGCGCTTGCGTCCGGGCTCGGCGGCTTTCAGGTTCGTGACATCTGATTTCAGCTTGGCCATTTCGCGTAACTCCCGCAGTAGGTTGGCGGCGTGGAGGTCAACGCACTCGCACGCATCAGGGGCAGTGGCGAGCTCGTAGCTACGTCTACACCGGAAACGCCGGACAATAGCGGTCCCGGGCGGGTCCGGCAACGCGCCGGACGGTGCCTGTCCGCCGGGGTCGGCGGACAGGCACCGCGCCGCCCCCAAAAAAACGGAACCCCCCGACCGGGCGGGGGGTTCGCGTCTCAGACCTTCGAGATCGACGCCCACGGGCGCGCGGCCCGCTGCGACGATGCTACGCGGCCTTGCGGTGGCTGCGGCGGATCAACAGCATTCCGGCATAGCCGGCGATCAGCAGCGGCAGCAGCGCCGCCCCGGTGGGGCCGCAGACGGCGCAGGCCGCTCCGCCGGTGTCGGCGTTCGGGTCCACTCCGTCATTGGGATCGGTGAAGTTGTTGCTGTCGCACTCGTCGCCGCGACCGTCGCCGTCGACGTCCGCCTGGTCCGGGTTGGAGTCATCCGGGCAGTTGTCGCAGGCGTCCCCGACGCCATCGCCGTCGGTGTCGGCCTGGTTGGCATTGCTGTCGGCCGGGCAGTTGTCGCAGACATCACCGACGCCGTCACCATCCAGGTCGCCCTGATTCTCGTTGTCGTCGGCGGGGCAATTGTCGCAGGCATCGCCCACGCCGTCGCCGTCCGTGTCGGTCTGGGCGGCGTCGGAATCTTCAGGGCAGACGTCGCAGGCATTGCCGATGCCGTCGCCGTCGTTGTCGGCCTGGTCGGCGTTGGTGTCGTTGTCGCAGTTGTCGCAGGCGTCGCCGATGCCGTCACCGTCGGTGTCGGCCTGATCGGCGTTGGCGGCCGCGGCGCAGTTGTCGCACGTGTCGCCGATGCCGTCGCCGTCCGCGTCGGCCTGGTCGGCGTTGGCGTCGTCGGCGCAGTTGTCGCAGTCGTCGATCGTGCCGTCGGCGTCGGTGTCATCCTCGCACTCGTCGGGCACGCCGTTGTTGTTGCAATCCTCGCTGGTTGCATCGGCGATGTCGCACGAGTCGAGGATGCCGTTGGCGTTGCAGTCGAGTTCGCTGCCATCCGCCAGTTCGGAGAAGTCGTTCAGGCCGTCACCGTCGCAGTCGGCGTACGCGAAGTTGACGATCTGCGAGATTTCCGTGTCGGTCAGGCACTGCATGGTGTTGGCGGGCAGCTCGACGATCTCCTCGGCCTTGAGCGTGGCGCTGAAGTTGGTCGGCTGGCCGCTCACGAAGGTCATGATGATGATCGTCTCACCCGGATCGATGTCCAGGATGAACGACCACGTCGGTTCGTCGTCGAACGGGATGAACTGGATGGTGTCCAGCCGCTCGGGCGCGTCGGGCCCCTGGAGGACGTGCGCCAGACGCGGGTCCGAGACGTCGCCGTTGGAGACGACCCAGTCGTCCTCGGTCGTGACCAGGGCGTCGTTCACGGACGAGGCGACGACGAGCGTGTCGCTGTCGGAGCCGAGATTGTTCTCGTCCCAGGAAACGGTGACCGATTCGGTCGCGGCGCCGTTGTTCGTAATGATGTTCAGCCAGCGGCAGAAGGCATCGTTGTCGGGCACGAAGACCTTTCGGCTGACGCTCAGGTTGCCGATGGTCTGGGCATTGAAGATGAGCTGGCGGTTGTTGCATTCCAGTGTCACCGCACCATTGTTGGTGTACGCCGTGCCGTTGACGAACAGCGCGCCGAAGCCGTCGAATGCGTCGGTCAGCGTGGTGGTGGTTGAGGCGCCGCTGGTTGTGGTGGAGATGACCACGTGGGTGTAGCTGGCCTCACTGGCGGCGCCGGACGCCGAGCTCGACGATGACGTCGTGTCGGTCTGGATGAAATACTCCAGGCCGGACGCATCGATCAGCGAGGTGTTGCCCGCGAAGACCGAGCTACAAGCGCCTCCAAGGAGTACGGCGAACAAAATACGTCTCATCATCGAATCGGCCTCCCTGCGAGTGAAGTGAACCGCGCCGAGCGAATCGGCGCTGTCGCGAAATCCTAGGTGTCGCATCGTTAGGCTAAGACGCACCGCTGTCAAGCGATTTCCTCCCACTCCACGCGCTGCGGCGCACATCGCCAACGTGGACGGTAGGGCGTCACCGGGGCCGCATGAAGCGTTAGCCACATACCGCCCCGAACCGCGCCAGCAGCAGCGACAGGTCCGTCAGGTCCACCGCGCCGTCGCCGTTCAGATCGCCCACGCCGACGCCGCCGAAGTTCGTCAGCAGCAGGCTCAGGTCCGTCAGATCGACGGCGCCGCTGGAATCGAGATCGCCGAACAACTGCGGCGTGAACAAATCGACCCGGTCCGTCGGGCCGAAGCCCTGCTCGGTTCCGCCTCCGGCCAAGAGCAGGCTGCACTCGAGTGGCAGAGCTGGAAAGGCGTGGCGGGCCACCGGAATCGGAATCTCGCTGGACCACGCGTTGGCCAGCGGGTCATAGACCTCGTTCACATCGGTCAACTCGGGGAATTCTCCGCCGATGACGTAAATCAGGCCGTTCATCACGCCGGCCGCCATGGCGCTGCGGCCGGTGGGCATCGCGGCGCGCGATTGCCACGAATCGGTGAGCGTGTCGTAGCGCTCGTTGGCGGTC
>CAYOHG010000310.1:0-4730 GCA_964403685.1 uncultured Planctomycetales bacterium | reverse complement strand
GCCCAGGGCAGTGGCAGCAGCGCGTTGGAAAAGTCCGCGCTGCGCGCCTCGATCCGCAGCGCCGGAAACCGCCGCCGCAGCCTGCCGATCGCAGTCCGCATCGTCGCCGCGGACACGTCGATCGGCACAAAGCCGGCGGGCTGAGGCAGGCGCGCCAGCAGCCAGGTGGCTTTTCGTAGATTGCCGGCGCCGGGCTCGATCAGCACGACACGCGGACCGAGTCGGCCGGCAATCTCCGCGGTCGCTGAGACGAGAATGGAGCGCTCGACGCGCGTCAGGTAATACTCCGGCAGCCGGCAGATGCGCTCGAACAAGGCACTGCCGCGCTGGTCGTAGAGATACCGGCTGGGAATCAGCCGTGGCGTGGCCTGCAAGCCGGCCAGCACCTCGGCGCGGAGCGCATCGAGCGCGTCGCGCGGCGCCGCCGGGCGGTCGTTCGGTTGTCTCCGGCTGGACGCCATTCTCACTCCGCGTCAGGTTCTGGCTGACGGCCACCGCGACGCGGCCGTGCCTGTCGCCGCGAGTTTCCCTTCATCGCGCCAATCGGATGCCGCTGAACTGCCAGCGCGCCGCGGGCGGGAAGAAGTTGCGATACGACGCCCGGATGTGCCCCGCCGGCGTCGCACAAGACCCTCCGCGCAGGACGAACTGGTTGCACATGAACTTGCCGTTGTACTCGCCCAGCGCCCCGGCCGCGGGGCGGTAGCCCGGATACGCCACGTACGGGCTGGCGGTCCATTCCCACACGTCGCCGAAGGCCTGCCGCAGCCCGCCGGCGTCCTCCCCGCCCGTCGGGGCGGGATGGAATCGCCCGCCGTCGGCAAAGTTCCCCAGCGCCGGGTCGAGACTCGCCGCGGAGACTTCCCATTCCGTCTCGGTTGGGAGGCGCGCGGCGCGCCAGCGCGCGTAGGCGTCGGCCTCGTAATAGCTGACGTGGCAGACCGGTTCCGCCGGCGCAACCGGCCGCAGCCCCGCCAGCGTGAACGCCTGCCAGACGCCTTCGCGATGATGCCAGTGCAGCGGGGCCTGCCAGCCCTCGCGCTGCGCCGTCGCCCACCCCTCCGACAGCCAGTACTCCGGACGGCGATAACCTCCGACCGCGATGAACTCCAGATACTCCGCGTTGGTCACCAGTCGATCGGCCAGCTCGAACGCGTGCACGAGGGCGCGATGGCGCGGCTGTTCATTGTCAAAGCAGAACCCCGGACCTTCGTGGCCGATCGCGCAAAGGCCTTCCGCGCGCGGCAGCCAGCGCAGCTCCGCCACAACCGCCGGCACGTCGTTCGGCCGGGGGCGATACACGGGAAACAGCGGGTTGCACGACAGCATGTGCTTCACGTCGGTCAGGATCAGCTCCTGGTGCTGCTGCTCGTGTTGCAGGCCAAGTTCGACCACGCGGCACAGTTCCACGGCGCGCGATCCGGCCGGCTCCGCCAGCAGTCGCAACATGCGCTCGTCGACCGACGCGCGGTACGCGCGGATCTCGCCGACGGTCGGTCGCGAGAGGAGCCCACGGCGGGGTCGCGGAAACGCTTCGCCGACCGCGTTGTAGTACGAGTTGAACAGGTGCCGATACGCTTCGCGGTAGGGGCGGGCGTCCGCCGCGAACGCGCCCAGCACAAACGTCTCGAAAAACCAGGTGGTATGCGCCAGGTGCCAGCGGACCGGACTGGCATCGGGCATCGACTGCACGACGTAGTCCTCGATCTCCAGCGGTTCGCACAATTGCAGCGTGAATCGCCGCACGTCGAGGAAACGCCGGCGCAGGTCGTTTAGGTCGACAGACGATTCCACGGTGCGATTCACGGCGGTTGCCATCCTGATGTTCCTCGCGAGTGTGATGCGCCAATGGCCTAGCGCGCCATCGGCGAGCGCAAGCCCCGCGGCAGGCAGAGGCGCTCCAGCAGCTCAAAGGCTGCCTGCATCAGGAGCGCCAGCCCGCCCGCCGGCAGCGCTCCTTCAAGAATCAGATCGTAGCGGTCCAGCCGGATGCCGGTCAGGATCGGCTGCCCGTAGCCGCCGGCGCCGATCAGGGCACCCAGTGTAGCGAACCCGACGCACAGGACGGCCGCGATCTTGATTCCGGCGAGGATGCTGCGGGCCGCCAGCGGCAGCTCGATCCTCAGCAGCCGCACGGCCGGCGCGAGCCCGAGGGCCAAAGCCGACTCGCGCAGCGACGCGGGGATGCCGCTCAGGCCGGCATGGGTGTTGCGCACGATCGGCAGCAGACTGTAGAGGAACAGGGCCACGATCGCGGGGGCGTCGCCGATGCCCGCCACGCCCCACGCCGCCAGCGCCGGAAGCGCCGCGGCCAGGCCGCTGAGCGGCCCCATCAGCAGGACCAGCAGCGCCAGCGCGGGGATCGTCTGGATCAGTCCCGCGCAAGCCAGGATCACCTGACCCGCCCGCGGGGCCCGATAGCACACGATCCCCAGCGGAATGGCTGTGACCATCGCCGCCGCCAGTGAAATCAGCACAAGCCGCAGGTGCTCGCGCGTCCGTTGCCAGAGCCGTTGAACCAGATCGTCGCGGGTCACGCGCGTCACGATCTGGAGCTGCGCGCGGACGAATTCCGCCGCAACCTGGGACTCCGGCACGCGCTCCAGTCGAGCGCGGGCGTTGAGGGCGATCATCCGGTCGGCGGTGAGCGCGCCTTCCAGGCGCCGCCAGGCGGCGAGCACCGCCGGCGCGGTTGCGTCCAGCTCGGCGCGATAGAGCACGACGGCGGCGTAATCCGGAAAGCAGCCGAGATCATCCACCAGCGTCAGCAGGTCGTAGTGGCGGATCTCCGCGTCCGTCGAGTACAGGTCGACCACGTCGATTTCCCCGGCCCGCAGCGCCCGGTAGGCCAGCTCGTGGTCCAATCCGCGCACGTCGCGCTGCGGGAGCCCGTAGCTCAGCCGCAGCGCCGGCCAGCCGTCGGCCCGATCGAGAAACTCGTTGGTCAGCCCGAAGCGCAGCTCGGGCCGCGCCGCCAGTTCGGAGATGCGCGACAGCCCCAGCGCCGCGGCCCGGTCGCGGCGCATACCGAGCGCGTAAGTGTTGTTGAATCCCAGCGGGCCGCCGCGGCGCAGCCCGCTGCTTGCCAGCGCGGCGTCGAGCTCGGCCTCGCTGGCGGCCGAGCGGTCGCTCAGGATCTCCTCGCGAAGCGTGCCGCTGTATTCGACGTAGGCGTCGATTTCCCGGTTGCACAGCGCGTTCCACAGGATGCGCGTGCCGCCCAGCTCAGCTCGGTGCTCGGCCGTTACCCCGCAATCCCGCGCCAGGTGCGCCAGCACCTCGCCGAGAATGACCGACTCCGTGAACTTCTTGGATCCGACCGTGATCGCGGGTGGCGATTGGGCCGCGGATTCCAGCGCCAGGCCGCCGAGCAGCGCGAGAACCATCGCTCTGCAAAGGCCGGTCATGATGAGCTTCCATTCGCCGCGCGCGTCAGTTCCGCTGAGCCGCGCTGCGCCTGAACGAACCGTGTGACGAACGGTTCCGCCGGTCGGTGCAGCAGCTCCGCCAGCGCGGCCTGCTGAACGATGCGGCCGTCGCGCAGCAGCACGATCAGGTCGGCCAGGAAAGCCGCCTCGTGCAGGTCGTGCGTGACCAGCACGACGGTTTTTTGGAGCCGCGCGAAAAGCGCCCGTAACTCCTCCTGAAGCTCGCGGCGCACCAGCGGGTCCAGCGCACCGAGCGGCTCGTCCAGCAGCAAGGCCGGTGGATCCAGCATCAGGGCCCGCATCAGCGCGACCCGCTGCCGCTGCCCACCGGACAGTTCCTGCGGATATCGCGCCAGAAGGTCCGCGGACAGGCGGGTCAGCTCCAGCAGCTCATTCAACCTTGCGGCGATGCGCGCCTGCGTCCAGCCCAGGTGCCTCGCGACGAGCGTGACGTTGCCCCGCGCGGTCAGGTGTGGGAAGAGCCCGCCCTCCTGAATCACATAGCCGATTCGCTGCCGTTGAGCCTGTAGCGTCGCGGGCGCGAGCCGCTGACCCTCGAAGAGGATTTCGCCCGCATCGGGCGTGAGCAGACCAATCATCAACCGCAGCAGCGTCGACTTGCCGCAGCCGCTGACGCCCAGCAGAGCGGTCGTGCGGCCCGCCGTGATCCGCAGGTCCAGAGCGTCCAGCGCGACGTGCTGGCCGAAGCGCTTCGTAATCCCAGTCAGCTCGAACATGCCCGGAAATGCTACCGTCGGCGGCGCCCGGCGGCCCGTGCGCCATAGCGGCGGGCCACGGCCAGGCCGCTACGAAGCCGCGCCGCGCGCCGCCTGCACGATCGCGACCCCGGAGGAAGTGCCCAGGCGATCCGCGCCGGCTTCCAGCATCTCCAGCGCCGCGGGCAGGTCGCGGATGCCGCCTGAAGCCTTGACCTTCAGCGGCGCGGCGGCGCTCTTGAGCAGAGCAACCTGCGCGACGGTGGCCCCGCCGGCGGCGTGAAAGCCGGTCGAGGTCTTGACGAAATCGGCCTTGGCCGCGATCGCCGCCTTGCAGCCCAGTGCGATCTGCTCGTCGTTCAGCGCCGCCGTTTCGAGAATGACCTTCACCAGTGCCGCCGCGTTGACCGCCTTGACCGCGTCGACCACCGCCGCGACGTCGTACCGCGCGGAATCGTAGTCCCCGGCGATCAGGGCGGCGTAGTGAATCACCATGTCAATCTCGCGGGCACCGCGTTCAACGGCACACTGAGCCTCGTACGCCTTGACCTCGGGCAGGCTGGTACCCAGCGGGAAGCCGGCGACC